>JAHDBO010000004.1 GCA_020630355.1 Saprospiraceae bacterium | reverse complement strand
TGGCACTCCAAAGAAAGTGCTAGAAAAGGCTGGCTTTCGTAAAACGGTGAACGGTTGACGGGAAACGGTGAACGGTTGACGGGAAACGGTGAACGGTTTTTTCTTAGAAATAAAGGTCATTACTGGAGAAAGATTGTCCCCAAAAAGGCATCTTTAACCGTCAACCGTCAACCGTCAACCGTCAACCGTCAACCGTTACAATCTCTTCAGGATGGCTTTTCCATATTTTAGGCTTTCGCCAAAAGCGGTGATAATGGCAATCAGCAAACCATGGAAACCATCTAAGATACCGAGTTTGATGAAATAGGATTTGACAAAACGGAAACCTGGGTTAAATACGAATTTGAAAATCAAATAAGCCATTGATTTATGCTCTAGCGTACCTGCTTTTATGGTAGAGAATTTGTTGATTTGGTTGATGTGTTGCTCGACGCTTCTCACCGTATAGTGTATGAGGTCGCCCTGCAAATGTCCCGTTTGAGCAGCTTTGTTCATCAGGACGATGTCGTGTGGATTTGTACCGCCCCAATCTCCTTTGCGCCTATCCCACAACCTGATTTTACAATCAGGATACCAACCAGAACGTTTGACCCATCGACCGCAATAATTGTTGAGTCTGTTGAAATCGTAACCATCTTTGGTCCAATTGTTTTTTACTGCTAGGATGGATTTGGTCAAGGTCGGAGAGAGGCGTTCGTCGGCATCAAGCGAGAGCACGTAGTCATGCTTGGCTTGTTGCATGGCATGGTTTTTTTGTTGGATATGTCCTTCAAAGGGATTCTGCTCAAAACGCACGCCTAGTGCCCGACATATTTCAGCCGTTCCATCCGTAGAAAAAGAGTCCACCACCAAAATCTCATCCGCCACTTCCTGTACAGAAAGTAGGCAGTCCTTGATGTTTTTTTCCTCATTGTAGGTGATGATAACTACAGAAAGGGGAACTTGCTTCGACATATTACTTGACCTTTCGAGCAAAGGTAAGGTTTCTAAGCATTATAGAAATAAACAAAAAGCCCGCTAACGATTTCGCTAGCGGGCTGAAAGTTCACTTTATGGTGTTTTCGTGATGTTGTCTTCTATACATTGTAAATCTCCGCAATTTCTGCTTTGTATTTATCTCTAATGACCCGACGCTTTAGCTTCATCGTAGGTGTCAATTCGCCTGTACTGACATCCCAAGGGTCGCAAAGCAGGGTGAATTTTTTAATCTGCTCGATATGACTAAATTCTGGATTGAAGCCTTTGATGATTTCATCATACATGGCAATCACTTTTGGATTTTCCAAAGTAGACTTCGAGACACAGAATAAGGTCGGATTGTCAGGTGAAGGTGTGATTTCGCAATTGACACCATTGTTTTCACACCAGTCCTTCAATGCCTCAGGCGCAGGGACAATAAGTGCAGAAACAAATTTCTGCTTCTCTCCGACGACCATCATCTGCTCTATGAAGAAACTCTCCTTGAATTTGTTTTCAATCGGAGCAGGAGCGACATATTTTCCACCAGAAGTCTTTAACAATTCTTTCTTACGGTCTGTGATTTTCAGGAATTGCATCTTCTTTCCTTGTACAAACTTCCCTACGTCACCTGTGTGGAACCAACCATTTTCATCGATTACTTCGGCCGTTTTATCGGGCTTACCATAATAGCCTTGCATGATGTTTGGCCCCTTTGCTAGGATTTCTCCTTCGCCTGGTTTGTAGTCGCCATCGGAACTATCGATTTTTATTGTGATACCTTTCAAAACAGGACCGACTGTTCCCAGCATCGCACCGTATGCGTCGAAGCGATTGATGGTCAATGCTGGAGAGGTTTCTGTCAATCCATACCCTTCTCGGATGGGGATACCCGCCGCAGAGAAAACCCTTGCCATTTTGACGGGACAAGCCGCCGCACCCGTAATAATACCCACTACATTGCCACCTAGAGCTTCTCTCCACTTCGAGAAGATAAGCTTGTCAGCTATGTTCCATTTGATTTTGTTGAGTCCGCTAGGATTTTTATCGAATGCATAATCATCAGTCAAGCTCAGTGCCCAGAAAAATAGTTTCTTTTTGAGACCAGTTAGTTCTAGACCTTTATTGTAGATTTTTTCATACACTTTTTCCAATAAACGAGGTACGGTCGTAAAGAAATGCGGTTTAATTCTTTTTAAATCACCTTCGTCTCCCCCTAAATTATCGGTACCTGTAAAGGTGACAGAAGTACCCGTTACCATGTAGTTATAACTCATGGTACGCTCAAAAATATGGCAAATAGGCAAGAAGCTTAAAGCGGTCTGACCAGGTACTAGCGGCATTAAATCCGTACCAGAGCGCACATTGCTGATGATATTGTTATGCGAAAGCATTACCCCTTTCGGATGACCTGTTGTTCCCGAAGTATAAATGATAGTCGCCAAATCCTCGGGCTTGACAGCAGCCATGCGTTGCTCTACTTCCGATAAGTCTCCACCTTCTATCAGCGTCTCCCAGTAGGGGGCTTTATCGGTTTTATCAAAAGTATATACTCCTTTGAAGGTTGGAACTTTATCGGTAATAGCACTTACTTTGTCTAGTAAGTCCCCTTTGCCGTCCAAGCTCAAAAAGCAGTACTTTACACCAGCATCATTAAAAATGTATTCGTATTCGCCCGGGCTAATGGTAGGGTAAACGGGGACATTGACAGCGCCGATTTGTTGAATAGCTATATCTACAATATTCCATTCAGGACGATTGATATAAGTAATCATCGCAATTTTATCGCCAGGTTGGACGCCCAACTTCAATAGTCCTAAACTGACATTATTAGCCAATTCAAGGATTTCTTTTGATGAATAATAGATACGTTCTCCATCCTTGATATGTCCTAGACTCTTTTCAAGAGGGAAATGGGCGTTTTGATATCTGATGATGTCAAATAACCGAGTATAATCCTTCATAAATAAGGTGTTCTTATTTTTTGTATAAATGAATTTGAAAAAAAATATTCTGTGAATACAGGTAATTAGCTGCTATAATAGTGATTTTTTCGCTTTCGCAAAATAAATGCAAGGAAAAAGCATCAATAAACAGCGAAAATTCACAATAAGTTTAAGAATGGAACGGAGCGGGCCACCCAGAAGTTCATCAACGTTTCTTTTTGGTCTTTTTAATACCATATAATTCGTTGATTTCTCGTTCGTAGCGTTGAGAAATGATTCTACGTCGTATTTTCATAGTGGGTGTCAATTCACCAGATTCTACAGTCCATTCCTTGGGGAGCAAATGGAATTTTTTGACCTGTTCGGTACGGCTGATTTTTTGATTGATCCTAGCGATTTCTTCTTCAAAAAAAGCCACCACTTTAGGATTGATGACCATGTATTGGGGCGCCGTCCAGTGAATATCGTTTTCTTCGCACCACATCTGCAATTCAGCGAAAAAAGGAATAATCAATGCCGTGACAAAGGAACGATTGTCTCCGATAATCATGCATTGCTGAATATAAGGAGAAGTGCGCAGTGCGGACTCAATAGCTTGTGGAGCGACATACTTACCGCCTGATGTTTTGAATAAATCTTTTTTTCTATCCGTTATTTTCAAAAATCGCTTGTGGACAATCTTCCCAATATCTCCTGTTTTGAACCAACCATCTTCCGTGAAGCTCTCTTTTGTGATTGTTTCTTTATTGAAATATCCTAGCATGACATTGGGACCTTTGACTAGTATTTCGCCTTCTTCTATATTATCCTCTAAAGCCTCAATTTTGAGTTCTACCCCTGGTATGGGCATGCCCACCGTTCCAAATCGAACCCCACCAGGCTCGAAGCGATTGAAGGCAATGACGGGGGCGGTCTCTGTCATCCCGTACCCTTCTCGTACGTCAATTCCTGCTGCCGAAAATAATTTTCCGAGTTTCGGTAGCAGGGAGGCAGCCCCTACAACGACGCCTTCCATTTTTCCACCGAGGGCATTGCGCCACCTTCGGAAAACGAGCAAGTCTGCAATCCTGATTTTCAAATAATAAAACAAGGACATCCGCCCATCGTCTTTATAGTTTTTGCCTAGTCGGATTGCCCAAAACAAGATGGCTTTACTCAGGGCATTGGCTTTCATGCCTCGCTGGACAATGCTTTCATATATCTTTTCTAAAAAACGAGGAACGGTTGTCATAAAGTGAGGGCGCACGGATTGCAGATCATTCGCAACGGTCTCTATGCTTTCTGCATAATAAATCGATGCGCCTACCGCCATATAAGTATAGGTAACCATCCGCTCAAAAATGTGGCTCAAAGGCAAAAAACTAATGGTGCGCTTGTCGCAATTAATAGGTATGACGGCAATCGTCGCTTTTATATTGCTGACAATATTTTTATGCGAGAGCATGACCCCTTTGGGTTCTCCCGTCGTGCCCGAGGTGTAGATGATTGTTGCCAAATCATCTTCATGAATCATGGCTTTCGCTCCTTCCAGCGCTTCAAGATGTTTGGCGTTTGGTTCGGAAATTAAATCATCCCAATGTGGAATCCCCGGTAGTTTTTCTAGTGTATAAATCCCTTTTAGTAGAGGGGTGTCTTCCCGAATTGAAGATAGTTTGTCGTAGAGTTCCCGATTAGAAACGATGCAGTATTTTACTTGGGCATCGTTGAGGATATAGGCAATTTTCTCGGCACTCACTGTTGGGTAAATCGGGACAGGAACGACACCGATTTGTTGCATGCCCAAGTCCAAGAAATTCCAATAAGCAGAACTGGTATGCGTAACAATAGCAACGGTATCCCCTTTGCTCAACCCTAGGTCTAGTAGCCCTGCACTTACTTGATTGATATGTTGTAAGCACTGCTCTGTACTAAAGGTCGCCCAACCGACTTCAGCCTTATGTGCAATCGCTATCTTTTGGGGATATTGATAGTTTTGAAAGTGAAAAATATCGAAGAGTCGCCTAAAGTCCATGTGAGTCTCGTTTGTCTTTGAATTAGAAATATAGAGAAATTTCTAGGGATGATAAAGAAAAAGCCCAATACATATTTTTTGTATTGGGCTTTAGGTTCTATTAGTAGCTTCCTAGTTCACCTTCGCACTAAAGTCATATTTCAAACCTTTATGGCTTTTCAAGACGGCTTTTACCGAACCAACCGAGACGGGGGACTCTATCAACAATGGGATACGGTTGCCATCGTCTGAGACCCAGATATTCATTTCTGTATTTTCGTCGAAGACTTCTCCCGCAATGACTTCAGGGCTGAATTTAATCGTATTGAACTTGCCTAGTTTACGGATTTTTTTCTTCTCTTGCTTACCCTGATATTTGACATGCAAGGGCCAGGATTCTTTATCCATGAATATTTTTACAGGGAATTTTTGCCCTTTTTGATAGGCATCGAAATCCATGTTTCTAGTAAAATAAACGATGGATAAAATATCGTGCATACAACCGTCTAACTGGTACTCTTTGGTCTTGGTGTTTTGCTTAGTTTTACCTCGCTTGGAGACTGCTTTTCCCTGAGATTGCTTAAAATCTACTTTATCATATAAGCGATAGCCCCCCTCTTGAATGTTCCGAATTGAAGTGATAGGGAGCAATGTTTCTTTATCAATATAAGTGTCATAATAATCTCTCACCTTGAAAAACCATTCATAAGAAGCGTACGTATGCCCATAAGCAGAGATATGATAACGGTCTCCTAAATCTTTTACCTTGAATTTGACCTCTCCAGCGGAGAGCCAGACAAAGTTCCAATTGTAGTACAATTTATAAACAATCTCTTCCCCATCCTGAAAAACATTGTTGTCGATATGGCAAGGGTCGTGTATGACAACAGGTGGTGTCTCGTTTTTGATTTGCTTAGGATAACCAAATGCCATGCTCATCAGCCCTAAGGCTAAGAGTAGATGTTTTATTTTATATTTGGAAAATGCAGTCGTTTTCATCCTTTTGATTGCTTTACTATAAAATATTATTCCCCTTTTTACCTAAAGGAGCTTTTATTGATTAGAACGAACAAAGTGGGCAAAAGGTACTTATCAATTTGTTAATTGAAGTTAAACCATATCGAGATAATCGGAATCCATCAGTAAAATCTTGGCTTCGTGTAATTGTTGGGCATTTCCGATACAAATCAAGTTCATATCTCTTTCAACAGTGAAATTGCCTCCTGGGTTGACATGGCAATCATTATCGTCCAAACGGATGCCCATAACATGAGCTCCCGTTTTTTTGCCTAGTTCTAGTTGAGCAAGGGTCTTGTGCAAATATTCTTTTTTGAAAAACTGGCATGGGATTTCTTCAAATTTAATCCCTTTATCAGATAAGAAAGACATAAACTCTATAACACCAGGGTTCTTGACTAAATTGACCATGTGAATACCTCCTAGTCGTTCTGGCAGGATGACATAATCGGCTCCCGCTTTTTTTAACTTGGATTGGGTTCGTAAGTCTTGCGCCCGACTGATAATGCGGACATTGCTGCACAGTTGTCTGGCGGTTAGACAAACGTAGGCGTTTTCGGCAATATCCGCAATCGTTACAATAATGGCTTTTGCTTTTAGTATACCTGCTCGTAAAAGCTCATCATCCTCTGTCGCATCCCCTTCAATCACCAGATGGTCTGTCTCGTTGGTCAATTCTTCGATTTTATCTTTGTTATTTTCAATGATTAAAAAAGGAATGTCTGCTTTTTGTAGTTCTGGGATGGTTTCTTCCCCGTACCTTCCATAACCACAAAGGATAACATGGTTTTTTAGCGTTTCGATGGCATCCATAGTTTTGCGTTCGTTCATCAATTTAGAAAATTTGCCTTCAACGATAAAGGTACTTATAGTAGAAACAGCATAGGCGAACGTACCAATGTTGAAGACAATTAAAATAGAAGTAAAGAGCCTTCCCGTATTGCTAAGGGGTTGGACTTCAGTGAAACCAACGGTCGAGACCGTAATGACGGTCATGTATAAGGCCTCGACAAAACTGTAATTTTCTATTAGTATAAAACCAGTTGTACCTATAAAAAAGGTGCTGCACAATAGTATGATGCTCCATTGTATTTTGCGTCTATATCCCGAAGCTTTATGTAGTCTTTTGCTCCTGCTGAATGTCAATTTCCCTATTTTCATTCGACAATCCTGCTAAGTGAAACAATTGAAGTGTCGTTGACGATGACATCTGTCAAGGTAGATTTTCCATGCTTGACCATTACCTTTGCATAGGTGACGGAGTTGGTGTCCCTAGTAGCATTTCTATAGATTGTTTCTGCTTTTAAGGATTGAAATTCTTGCATATAGTAGCGGTTGAAGCCATATTCCCAAGAGACTTTTCGAGGGAGATTTCTGTGAAAACGAGTCACCTTGGCTTTGACGTATTCCTTGTCTCGTGGTGGTGTTTTGTGTACACTAATGGCTTGAACAAAACCTTTATTGTTGTTTTTAATGCCGACATAAATGGTCTCTCCCCTTCGCCACTCTTCTGTTGAATCAATTTCGATATTGTTTTCTGCAAAGGAAAGGGTCAAATATCGCCCTCGGAAAGGGTCGGCAGGGTCAAGGGCAGCAGTCTCGAAGCGATATTCAGTACCAGTGTTGATAACGGATTCTTCCTCGTAGACCATGTAGGCTGGAACAGCAATTTGAGCGATCAGCATAATACTGAAAAGGGGCAACCACCATTTTTGTTTAAGCCTCATGATTCTGATTTTCTCTTTTTCAAAAATAAATAATTGGCTAAGAAAAAGCCTGATCCAACTAGTAAAAACAGAATACCCCTTACCACAAAACTCATATCTGTATCCATGAAACGGGCAAAAACCAAGAAGGAAATAACAAGCAGTCCCAGGTTGATTTTGGATAATGAATGACGCTGATTGCCTAGGACGATTTCTTGGATGCCTATCGCTAGGGTTAGGAGATTCATTAAAACGGCTGCAATGAACGGGTCATATTGGATAATTAGGAAAATAACTGCAAAAGCGATTGCCATATAACCTATCAAGGAAAAATTCCTATGCATGAAAACACGCAATGCTAAAAACAGACTGAGGGCAATTAAAAGTAAAGCTATCCAGAATTCCGTCGTTTGGAATGGATTGTTTCTAATGACTAAATCCCTAAGATTATCGTGAAAGGTAAGGGTCAAGGCCATCCCGATGATGCCGATGTGTGCAATAACTCGAAAAGGATTGCTTATGGTTCGTTTCGGTTTGAAAAAGTTGCTTTCTCCAATCCAGTAATAGCAAGAAAGTAAGCCTAAATAAGCAAGTAACATCAGTGCCTCTGTTCGGTCTGTCCAACTTCCGAGCATCGCCAAAATAGAGAATGCGATAGCCCAAGAATGAAAGTTGAAGGCATTGCTTTTAGGCTTGTTTTTATACAACTGATAATAGAAAGGTAAAATGGCCAGTAGTAAAGCCCAGTAGGAAAAGGCACGGAGTGATTTGTAATTGATATATCCCGTTTCCAAGCCAAGCCAAGTAGTTAAGCCTATAAACAATAGTGAACTGATATTGCTTTTGGTGAGGTAGGGAATAGGGAGTGCTAGGAGGCACCAAGTCAAAAGGAAAGCACCGAGTTCCCCTTCGATATTGTAGATTTGAGAAACCATAGAAATACAAGCACCTATTGCCATAACGAGGAGAATGGCACTGACTTCTGTCCAGCCACTATGTCCCTTTTTGTAGAATTGAGCTATAAACACCAGTGCTTGAGCGATGAGAAGCGGCGCAAAGGCAAAACATAATCGGGTGACTTTGCCGAAACTGTCCCAGTTGTGCGCTACGATTAGGATAATTCCTAGACCAATGAGGATCGCCCCCAATATACCAAAAGCAAGTAGCAGCCGATTGGTTCCTTTATCTAAGTCTTCGGAGTTGGCATAATACTGACGAATGTTTTCCGCAGTTGATTTGGATATGATTCCTTTTTCTTCGAGGGTTTGGATTTCTTCTTCAAACTTTGCCATTTGATTGTTTTTGAATCCTTATGAAGATACTCGAAAAAGTTGAGTTTGATAGAATTGGACAAAAAAAACCCTACTTAAATAATAAGTAGGGACAAAACAAAAAACAAAAACTATGAACAAACACTCTATTTTACATCAAACCTATTTCTTTGCGTGTTATAATATTTTACGGGGTGTTTTTTTGAAGGTTGCAATGAAAATCGATTTTTTTAAAAAAAATCACATCCATTTTGGTAATGGGTCGCCGTATTCCCTTTCGAAGGAAACTTCACTATTCTCATTAACTTTGAACGACCAGCCATGTTTCTTTTTGCAACCGGTGATACAGGATTCAAATTTGATTAAATAATCTATTTGCCAACCGTTGTCCAATTTTTTAATTACAATATCATTGCCTTCACCGTCGGGGGTCAATAAGTCAGCCAACATAACGCCTTCTACATTGGAAAGCATTTTTGCCACAGAAGCTATATTGAAAGACTGCTGTGCTTTGACAAGGAAAAGATTGTATTCATCATCCCATTCCCGATGGGCAGCAATGCTCATGTCATATTTTCTGAAGTAGTCGTTAATGACCTTGTTATTTGTGGTTTTTTCCCCATTTTGAAGTGGTAAAGCCCATTCAATCCCTTTTTTATAAATAATTTTGAATTTGTCGACTGATGGGACTGGAAAAGTATGCAATTTATGTCTCGAAGTGACTTGTTTGGCTTCTTGAATGGGGGACTTATGAACAGCTAATAAGGCATCAAATATGGATTGTACAAGCTCTTTTGGAGGGCTTGCATCCATATCCTCGTAGTTGCGCCCATTAGATACGTGTCGCAATGCTAAGCGAACGGCATCTTTCCAATAGGTGCTCGTTTCTGAATTTGAGCTTAACATATTCAGGCTGTCCTTGTCGAAAGGCGACGGGCTAGTGCTACTAAAAGAAAATAGTAGAGGGGACAGGATAAGGCATATAAATATCTTATAATTCCTTGGCATAGTGTTCATTTGTGGGAGTTTTCAGGAGCTGGGTATTGGGTTATAACCGTAATATGCTCAATTTTCTAGCATAAATTATTTTTATTTTAAAACAAATGTGACGTATTAAAAAGATTGTTACATATTGAAAGGTTTTTAAAATATATGTTTTTGTACAAAAGTGTTGATATGGTTTTTTGTATCAATAAACCATAATGTGTAGTGATTATTTTTTAAGCGCAGCGAGATAGGTGTTTCTGGGATTTGTTTGACAACGCATCCAAGCAGGAATTTCGTCCCCACTTTCCTTAATGAATTGTACTTTTCCGTCCGCCGCAACTTTGAAAGACCAAGAATGTGTCTTGTCACAACCATTCATACAGCTACCCCATTTGAGAAAGTAGGTGACCAACCATTGTTGACCAGAAAAAGTGATTTGAATATCATTTCCATCAGATTGTTTACTACTTAGCTCTATCTTATTGACGCCTTCTATTTGACCAAATTCTTGGGCTAGTGCCGCCATGTTATAGGGGCGGTGGGATTGTATAGTAATGGCATCAAGTTCGTTGTTCCAATTGACATGGTTGGAAATAAATAAATCATATTCGTCCAACAGGTCGTTTATGTCATCACTTTCTGTTTCGTTGATGCCTTCCCGTAGAGGATTGGCCCAACTAATGTCTTTTTGATAGATTAAGATGAATTGGTCTATAGAAGGATTTGGAAGGGCATGGATTTTGCAATTGCTTATGGCTCTAGCAGCAGCACTACTGCTATTTTTGATAGATGACAGCACCTTTGAGATGGCATTGATTTTGGATTCCTGAATCTGAATAGGTAAGTATCTGAAATCTTCATTGTTGGCATCCATTCTCAAGGCTAACCGAGCAGCATCTCGCTTCAAACGCATAGATTCATTGCGTTCAGGTTTCTTCGAAGCATAATTCGTGAACGATACAGACTGTGCTGAAGCAACATAACTAAAGCTCAATAGGAGTACTATAATATAATATATTCGTTCTTTCTTCATCCTGACAAGGATAGGCTTTTGTGTGTGTTCGGGTGTACTTGACAGAATATAATAGAATGGAGAACATAAAGACAATACCTTCTTTTAGTAGATTGTGACGGTATTTAAAGCGGAATAATATTAGGGGTATGATTGTTTTTACTGTTATAACTACGACTCAAGATTGAAAATGAAAAGAGGCACAAACTTCGTTAAGCTTTACAAGCTGCTTTCCGTAAGGAGATAAATGGGTTTTATTGTGCCTGAAATCTAATTTTCTTAATAAATCAATGGGGATATTTGAATAGTTTGAAATAATTGATTTAGAGTTACTTGTGAAGTATATTGTTTGGTTGGGACTAGCGGCGACCAGTTCTTTGAAAGAAGTGATTCCTTCAAAAAAATAGTGCAAATCGACATGACTTATTCTGAATAGAATCTGCAGTTCATCATGTATGTAGAGCTTCAGGAAATCCCTGTTGAATTCGTCAGCGAGATGAATTGGAGTGTTTTCAGTGACATATATCGAACCTATTTTTTTAGGTTCAAAGTCGAAATTATTCACTTCCATTCCTGCGATATCTTCGATAGCTGTTTTCATTTTTGCACCGTTGGCATTTGACAATCTTCATCTGCTTTTTTTCCACACACGGTACAATCTCCAAATTTATCTTTGACCATAGGGTTGTTGGTTGCACAAGTTCCTCTAAATTCCTTTCCAGTAACGATATGCCTGATATTGATTAAGGCAAAGGATAGTCCAAAAACGACAAAAATGATTGCTGCTGTATATAAGAACTCCATTTTAATAAATTTACTTTTCATTAATAACAAACCAGGGGGGAAATGGTTATTTTCGCTTCATATTTCAATACACGACAAAGATAACAAAATGAGGGAGCAACAGATAAAAGCATTTGTACGATTGTTGGATATCATGGATGATTTAAGAGAGAAATGTCCTTGGGATAGAAAGCAAACGATTGCTTCTCTTAGGAATTTGACGATAGAAGAGACCTATGAGCTGGCTGATGCTATCTTGAATGAGGACATGCAAGAAATCAAAGAGGAGTTAGGTGATATTATGCTTCATCTTGTGTTTTATGCCAAAATTGCTGATGAAAAAGGGGCTTTCGACATTGCGGATGTGCTCAATGGGGTCTGCGAAAAACTAATCAACCGACATCCACATATCTATGGTGATGTTAAAGTGGATAACGAAGAAGAGGTTAAGAGAAATTGGGAGCAATTAAAATTAAAAGAAGGAAAGAAATCGGTATTGGCCGGAGTGCCTAAATCGCTCCCGGCGATGGTGAAAGCGTTTCGGATGCAAGAAAAAACCAAACAAGTAGGGTTTGAATGGGAAAATACAGAGCAAGTATGGGAAAAAGTACAAGAAGAGATTTCTGAATTTAAGACTTGTGTGGACGAAGGTTTATCGCAAGAAGAGAAAGAAGAAGAGTTTGGTGATGTCCTGTTTTCTCTCATTAATTATGCTCGTTTTGAAAATATTGATCCAGAAACTGCACTAGAAAAAGTCAATAGGAAGTTTAGAAAGCGATTTGAATATATCGAATCGAATGCGCCTAAGCGTTTGGAGGAGATGACCCTTACCGAGATGGATGCGCTTTGGGATGAGGCTAAAGAAGTGTTCAGGAAAAAGGTTTTATGAGGCTTTTTTTTTGAGTCACACTTGTTGATATTGCGGTTAAGATCGATTTTGGTTTTCTCTGTCTCTATATATATCAGAAAAAAAAATCAATTATTTGTTGATTGGTTGTTATTTGTCCTTGTTTTTTCGTTTTCTTTTATTTTTTGTTTCAAGATTTTGTATATCAGTATGTTAGGTATGGATTAATTGCCTTTTTTGTGCTGGTGACTTATGCAGTGTGTATATATATAGTTAATCATAGTGGTTTTTTGGTTGATTGGCGGCATTATTTTTGTGACACTATTTTTTGGAAATTTATTTTTATAACTTAAATTTGTTGTCACACAAATTAATCCTTTCAAATGAAGAACCTAATCGAGATTTCTAAAATCGTTACTAAAAAGAAAGTAAAGAAAATCGAGATTTTTGACGACCACTCTTTAAAACACAAAAACAGTAAATTCAACGAATTTTATGAAGCCTTAATGGCCAATAAATTCAAGAATGACAGGGACGCTGCTTCTTTTCTTTACGGGTGCAGCCCTACCGATGACAAGTATCGCCAACTAAAGTCGAGGTTTAGGAAGAGATTATTGAATACGCTTTTCTTCTTAGATGTAAATTTGCCTTCTACGTCTAATTACGATAGGGCATATTACTCGTGCAATAAAGATTGGACCCTAGTCAAAATATTGCTCTCCAACGGCGCCAATCATACGGCTTCTTCATTGGCTCGTCAGATATTGACGATTGCGCTCAAGTTTAAGTTTGCTGATGTTATAGTGAACTGCGCTCGTATTCTTAGGAAATACAGTTCCGAAATTTCTGACGAAAAAAACTATGAGATTTATGACCAACACAGCAAGCAGTTTCAGAATGTTCTAGATGCTGAGATTCGTTCGGAAGAGTTGTATCAACGCGTGGTGATGAATTATTTCAAACCACCGTCCAAAAATCAAAACCTTCGAGAGCGTATAGATACTTATTGCGATGCTTTAGTGGGGCTATCCGAAATATATAACTCTCCAATAGTTATATACAATATGTATATGGTATGGGCTTTCCGTTACGAGATGTTGCATGACTATGATGCTATGTTGGAGGTTTGTGGGAAAGCAGAAACTTATATCGAAGAAAATCCTAGGTACTACAGGGATGAAATGTTAGCCACTTTTCAGTTAAAAAAGATGTCTGCTTACTTGCATTTGCAAGACTACCGAAATGGAAAAACGAACGCCGAAAAATGCCTTCAGTCTTTCCCAGTGGGCAGTGACACTTGGTTTACTTTTATGGAGTATTACTTCCTGTTGGCAATGCATACAGGGAATTATATCAATGCTTTGGCGATTTATGGGGAAGCAACGAGTAATACCAAATTCAAGAAGATGTCGGGTAGTGATGTAGAGACATGGAAGATATATGATGTCTATCTAAATTATATTATCGAAAGCCTTGGGGATTCTAATCCTGTTCTCAAAAGCCAGAAAAAACGCAATTTCCGCTTATCGCGCTTTTTGAACGACCCTATTTTATATCCGAAGGATCAGCGTATTTTTACGGTGTTGTTGGTAGTTGCTCAAATATTATTTTTCTTAGAAAAACGCAGTTTCAACGCGGTTACAGAACGCATAGATAGGTTGAAAAGCTATGCGAATAGACAATTGAAGAAAGAAGAATATTTCAGGGCTATTCAGTTCATTCGGTTGCTCCAACAACTAGCGAAGGCGGATTATGATCCAAATCAGTTGAGCAATACGGATAAATATTATAATAGACTGGTGGAGCAACCGTTCTTTTTCAGAGGTTTAATTTCTGAATTGGAGGTAATCCCTTACGAGAAGCTTTGGAATATGATTTTGGAGCGCTTGGTTAAGTAAGCTTGGTAATTTTAGCGTATATTGTGCCTCCATACAAATGACCTATATGGAGGACTTCAAAAAAATAATTGTAGCCGTTGATGGCTTTTCTTCTTGTGGGAAAAGTACACTAGCAAAGTCACTGGCGAAGCGAGTGGGGTATGGTTATGTCGATACTGGTGCAATGTATCGGTCGGTCACTTTGTATCTCCTCCGAAATGGTGTAGCAATAGATGGCAACCAAATAGAGCCTATTGTTAAGGCGCTAGACAAAATTCAAATTTCTTTCAAGAATGTTAATGGTAAAAACTGCACCTTTCTGAATGGCGAAAATGTAGAAGAAGAGATTCGAGAAATGTATGTTTCTGAAAGGGTTAGTGATGTTGCTGCAATTTCTGAAATTCGTCGAGCGATGGTGCAGCAACAACAACGAATGGGCTTGGATAAAGGCATTGTGATGGATGGCCGTGACATTGGTACGGTCGTTTTTCCAAATGCAGAGCTAAAGATTTTCATGACTGCCGATCCAGATGTTAGAGCCGAACGCCGTTATCAAGAAATACTGGCGAAAGGCAAGTTGACGACTATGGAGGAGGTGATCAACAACCTTAGTGAAAGGGACAGGATAGATTCCACTAGAAAAGATAGTCCTTTGCGGCAAGCAGAGGATGCGGTAGTTCTTGACAATTCTGAGATGACAGAGCAGGAACAGCTAGATTTCGCACTAGAATTATTCAATAGAAAAACCGCCCAACTTGTAAGTTGAGCGGTTTTTCTACCGAAATATTTTCATTAACTTTTGTTTAGAAGCCTATGCTTCTTCTTTTACAGGAGGAGTGTCTTTTACTTCTGTACCATTGATTACTGCTTTGATTTTTGCCTCTACTTCTAGAGCGACTTCAGGATTATCCGCAAAAAACTGCTTAGCAGATTCACGGCCCTGAGCAATTTTCGCCCCTCCATAGCTATACCAAGCACCACTTTTCCCAATGACATCATACTGCACACCAATGTCCACGATTTCCCCCGTTTTAGAGATTCCCTCACCATACATAATGTCAAATTCTGCAACTCGGAAAGGAGGGGCTACTTTGTTTTTAACAACCTTTACTTTGACGTGGTTCCCCACAAAATTCCCTTCTTTATCCTTGATAGCTGCACCTGAGCGACGAATATCCAAACGCTGGGAAGCATAGAACTTCAAGGCGTTTCCACCCGTTGTTGTCTCTGGATTGCCAAACATCACACCGATTTTTTCTCTCAATTGGTTGATGAAAATACAACAGCAGCCCGTTCTGCCTATCGTTCCTGTTAGCTTTCGTAAAGCCTGTGACATCAATCGAGCTTGTAGCCCCATTTTAGAATCTCCCATTTCACCCTCAATCTCACTCCGAGGTACCAAGGCTGCAACAGAATCAATCACGATAATATCAATAGCATCCGAACGTATCAAATTTTCGGTGATTTCCAATGCTTGCTCGCCATTGTCTGGCTGCGAAATCAACAAACTATCTGTATCAACTCCAAGTGCTTCGGCATAAGCCTTGTCAAATGCGTGCTCAGCATCGATAAAGGCAGCAATACCGCCACTTTTTTGAGCTTCAGCAATTGCATGTATTGCTAGTGTCGTTTTACCAGAAGATTCAGGGCCATAAATTTCGACAACCCTTCCCTTTGCAAAGCCGCCTACACCAAGCGCAATGTCCAAACCTAGAGAACCAGTAGAAATCGCCTCTACATCCATTGTTTTCTTGTCGCCAAGCCGCATGACGATGCCCTTCCCATAGGTTTTTTCCAATCGTTCCATTGCCATGGAAAGACTCTTGAGTTTGTTTTCTCTTTCTTTGTCAGATGCTGATTTTGCCATTTTTTTGAAAAAATTGAAGTGGAAAAATTATCAGAAAATGAATATAAAGTATATTCTAAATGTTTTCTAATGTTTACAAAAATAAATAAAATGTTTTTAAAAATCAATTTTTTAAAACAAAAAACGAATTAAATGTTTTAAAATAATACAATGTGCTGTATATTAGTACATTGTGTCGAAGCACTTTTTATTGGATTTGTTGATGGTCTATTTATAAAGAGCGTTAAATTGGAGGATTTCCATAAAAGACATCTAATTTATTTTGAAAATAAGATCATAAAATGCGAAAATCAGACGTGTTTTTTGTTGTTTTCTGAGTTTTTTAAAAAACACAATTTTGAAAAAAATACTGGTAACTGGAGCATCTGGATTTGTAGGGGAGTCATTGAGGAGCGTCCCTAAAGGTTTGGAGTTAATTGGTTGGCATTATTCTAATGCGAATACATTTTTTGTAGGAAAAACCTGGCCTTGCAATTTGCTGGATGGGCGAGAAGTTGAGCGGAAATTAGCCACTATTCGGCCTGACTTTATTCTTCATTTAGGCGCCTTATCTAGTCCGAACACTTGCGAGCTGAAACCTGATTTGTCGTACGCCTTGAATGTAGAGGCAAGTGACTGTCTGGCGAAGTTGGCATGCAGTCTGGATATCCCACTCATTTTTGCATCGACCGACCTCGTTTTCGATGGTGAAAATGCTTTTTATGATGAAACTGCGCCGACAAACCCATTGATGGTATATGGCCGACATAAGGCGGTGGCGGAACGATTGGTGTTGAATAGAAGTTCCTTGAATACAGTGGTTCGCCTGCCTTTGATGTATGGCTTACCGATGCTAAACGATAACTTCTTGAAGTCATGGATAGCTGCTTGGGGAAAGGGGGAATGTATAAAAGCCTTTACGGATGAATACAGGACGGCAGCATTTGTAGAAGATGTTTGGAGTGGCTTGTTTTTGATTATAGAAAAAGAACTGAATGGGGTTTGGCATTTAGGGGGCAATGAAAGAATGTCGAGATACGATTTTGCCCTGAAGGCAGCTTCAGTGTTAGGCTATTCAGGGGCTTTAGTGAGGCCCGTACAGCAAGAAGCGGTGAAAATGGCAGCTGCAAGACCAAGAGATGTTTCTATGAATAACCAAAAAATGCGGAGCGTAGGTTATGTTCCAAGGGGTTTAGAAGAGGCATTGCAACGGATTAGGCAGGGATTATGATAATATCATATTGTCGATCAGTCGAACTTCCCCCGCAAAAACAGCCGTACAAGCGACAGCGCCGTTCGCTTTAGATTTATCTTTGATAGGAAGGAGTGTTTTGGTGTCAACAATGTCGAAATATTCAGGTTTGAAATCTGGTATATTGCTCAAGGTTGTGATGGCTTGTTGTTCTATTGCTTCTATGGTCTTGTGCAGATAATCTTCTTTGGCTTTCGCCAAACATTGAGAGAGTGCTACAGCCAGTTTTCGATGCTCAGGCAGTAAGCGGACATTTCTGGAGCTCATGGCTAGACCGTCTGCTTCTCTTTTTATTGGACAGACCCTTAGTATGGTGTTGAGGGCTGTTTGTTCTATCATTTGTTGTATGATAGTGAATTGTTGAAAATCTTTCTGCCCCATGTACAAGTAGTGCGGTTGTACAATATCTAACAAGCGGTGTACAACTTGTACAACACCCTGGAAATGCCCAGGGCGGTGCTCTCCTTCCATTACTTTGTCGAGATGTCCAAGTTGTATCTGGATTTCTTCTAAGTTTGGTGGATAAACTTCTTTTACTTCAGGCAAGAATAGGATGTCGTTTTTGACGGAAGCCAATAGATCAATATCCTTGGCGATTGTACGAGGATACTTTTCTAGGTCGGAAGCCTCATTGAATTGAGTGGGGTTGACGAAAATACTGCAAACAGAAATATTACATTCCGACTTTGATTGTTGAATAAGGGAGGCATGTCCCGAGTGCAAAGCGCCCATGGTCGGGGTGAAACCAATCGTTAGCCCTTTGGTTTTTAGCCAAGTGATGTGTTTTTGAAGTAGTTCAACCTTTTTGAAAAGAAGCATAGTTGTGTTTTCGTTGACAGGTAGAGGACAAATGTGAAAAGTCGGTTTTTTTTCGTAATTTTGCAAACTCAAAAAAGCAAAGGTGTCTTTTTTTACTAAAAAAATAAGTGACATGTTAATAAAGAGTATTCAATCTTTGTTGACAGCTTACTAAACTTTTTAAAAAGATGCTTCACAACATAGAATATTAGCGTCTAAATCTAAAAGAAGGTATATGAGTGAGAAAAAGCGGGTGTTGTTCGTTACACAAGAAATGGAGCCTTACACGGCATTGTCTGAAATTGCAAAAATAGCAAGAACGCTCCCCCAAAAGACCCAGACGAAGGGGATGGAAATAAGGATTTTGATGCCACGTTACGGTATAATCAATGAAAGAAGGCATCGTCTGCACGAAGTAGTGCGCTTATCAGGAATGAATATTATTGTGGATGATGATGACTATCCATTAATTATAAAAGTGGCTTCTTTGCCAGGGGCAAGGATGCAAGTTTATTTCTTAGATAACGAGGATTTCTTTAAAAGGAAATCTGTTTTTGAGAATGATAAAGGAGAAGCATTTGAAGACAATGCTGAAAGAATGATTTTCTTCTGTAAAGGCGTCATCGAAACGGTTCGCAAGTTCGGTTGGTCTCCCGATATTGTGCATTGTCACGGTTGGATGACAAGTTTAGTGCCGTTGTATCTTAAAACGGCTTATAAGGATGATCCTTTGTTCAGAGATTCTAAAGTGATCTATTCTCATTATGAAGGTGCATTAACGGAAAATTTCCCCTCTGACTTTTCAGAAAAAGCGTCTATCAACAATCTTTCTGAATCAGACTTGACGGCTTATCAAAACGACAATGGATTTACACTGCATAAAGGAGCACATTCTTATTCTGACGCAGTAATTCAAGGCAGCGAAAATATTGATGAAGACGTTTTGGAATCATTGAAATCAATGGAGAAACCTTTCTTGGAATATCAAGGAGAAGATACTTACATTGATGCTTACTTGGAGTTTTACAAAGCATTCCTAAAAGAGGAAGTAGAAGAAGAATAAAATTCCATATACATTAGCCATTTTACTCTAAAGAAACAAGGCAATTATGAAGCAAACCATCTGGGCATTTTATATGTCCTTGCTACTGGTTTTCATTACAGGTGCGTGTAATGACCCTACGGTAATAGGTGATGATCTAGTTCAAGATGATATTTCTAATATTAAAACAACAGATACATTATCTATTCAATCGGAGTTGCTCAAAGTGGATTCAGTGGAGACTTTCACTCCTATAATCGCGAGCCAATCCAATCGTTTTTTAATCGGTAATGTATCTGATGAAATTTACGGTAACGTGGAAGCAAGTCTATATTTTCAGTTTGCTCCATTTAATGCTAGTTTACTAGATAGTGCCACTTTTACAAATATAACATTTGACTCTATCGAGCTTGACTTGGTTTATGACAATACATTGACTTATGGTGATATTACAGAACCATTTGATGTAGAGGTCTTTAGGGTTGTTGAAGATATTAACGCAGAAGAGCGATTGTATAGCAACCAAGGGTTTGAGGTTGATCCTATTCCTTTAGGGGGAGTATACAATCTATTGCCTTCTCCCACAGAAGGTGAAGTGATAAGAGTAGATACAACAGAGGATGTTAACGGCAGTGACAGTCTAGTTTATATTCGAGATACTCCTAGGTTGAAAATCAAGCTGGATAATTCATTTGCCATGGAGCTGCTCGATCAATCATTAATCAACGATTCCACTTATCAAAATACGGAAGCATTTATTTCAATGTTTAAAGGCCTGAAGGTTGCGGTTACTAGCCCTTCCAAATCCTACATTGGTTTCGATATGAATACTTCCAGATTGAACGTAACTTACGTTAGAGATACGCTGGGACGAACCCAATCATATAGTGCAGGCTCGTTTCAAGCTAAAACATCCCATTACCAAAACGATTATACGGGGTCTTTAGCTGGGGCTATCCTAGATAATCCAAAAGTAGCGGGAGATACACTCCTTCCCCTACAAGGCTTGGCTGGGACCGAAGCGGTTATAAAGTTTCCAACTGTTGATCAGTTAGGATTAGTGGGTGTTAATCAGGCTGTCTTAGAAATAACGGTGGCATATCCCGCAGGCTTGGACACTTTGACTTACCCGATTAGTGGTCGTCTAGGAGCCTTTATATCAGGGGAAGACGGGGAGCGCAATGTTACTCAAGAATTTGGTATCTCTATTGGAGGCGGAAGTGTTGGCTTCTTTGGAGGCACAGTAGTGGAGGTTACAGAAGATGGAATGGTTTTAGATAAGATTTCAATGAATATAACGAGTGTGATCCAAGATTTTGTGAAAAACGGGTTAGGTACTGGGGACAATGAACTTTTTATAGAAATTTTTGGACATGAGAAAACACCATCACGGATTGTGCTTTATGGTGCTAATCATCCGACATATCCAATGAAATTGACGCTAACATACACCGAACCATAGTAAGGAGAATGAAAAGCGTTCTGAAATTATGGATTTTTATTCCTAAATTGCTAAGAGAATAGCATGTTTTCTTCAATGTTATTCCTGTTTTATTAGCCAAACAAACAAGATTAATTATGTGTGGAATTGTAGGTTACATTGGCAAGCAAGAAGCTTATCCTATTATTGTAAAAGGCTTGAAGCGTCTAGAGTACAGAGGGTATGATAGTGCAGGAGTAGCATTAATGAACGGGACTTTAAATGTCTATAAGAAAAAAGGGAAAGTGGCTGACTTAGAGCATTACACAGACGGTGCAAATCTAAGTGGTAAGATGGGGATAGGTCACACTAGATGGGCTACCCATGGCGAGCCAAACGATGTGAATGCACACCCGCACCGATCAGGGAATGGCAGACTTACGATTATTCACAATGGGATTATCGAAAATTATGCGCCCATAAAAGCTGCTCTACAAAAAGAAGGACACGTTTTTGTAAGTGATACAGACACAGAGGTGTTGGTTCATTTGATAGAAGAAATACAGTCTAAAGATGACTTAGCTTTAGAAGAAGCTGTACGGGTGGCACTGAGTAAAGTAGTCGGTGCTTATGCTATTGTTGTGATGGATGCCCAAGAACCTAACAAAATGGTGGCTGCTAGAAAAGCCAGTCCTTTGGTTGTTGGGATAGGTGATGGAGAGTATTTCCTAGCTTCTGATGCAACACCAATTGTTGAGCATACAAAGCAGGTCGTGTATTTAAATGATGAGGAAATTGCTGTTATTTCGCTTGATAAGGGATTGAAAATAAGAACTATTTCTAATGAAGAAATATCTTCTCCTACCATTCATGAATTAGAACTTAAAATCGAACAATTGGAGAAGGGAGGCTATGATTATTTCATGCTGAAAGAAATATATGAACAATCTGGTACGATTGCCGATTGTATGCGAGGGCGTTTGAATGCGGAAGAAGGTTGGATCAAGCTAGGGGGCATAGATGAATATAAAAATAGGATTACTAAAGCGGAACGTATCCTTATAGTCGCCTGTGGTACTTCTTGGCATTCTGGCTTGATCGGCGAATATTTAATAGAAGATTTAGCACGTATTCCTGTCGAAGTAGAGTATGCGTCCGAGTTTAGGTATAGAAACCCTGTTATCAATGAAAATGATATTGTCATTGCGATTTCCCAATCTGGAGAAACTGCAGATACCTTGGCCGCTCTAGAAATGGCTAAGAGTAGGGGCGCTTTGATCTATGGTATTGTAAACGTAGTGGGCTCTTCGATAGCACGTATTACTCATGCAGGGTCTTATATCCATGCAGGGCCTGAAATAGGGGTAGCATCGACTAAGGCATTCACTGGTCAGGTCGCCTTATTGACGATGATGGCTTTGGCAATCGCTAAGGAAAAAGGGACGATTTCTGAGTCGTACTTCCAACAGTTGTTGAATGAATTTGAGCAGATTCCAGCAAAGGTCAATGAAGTATTGAAGTGCGACCCACAAGTGAAATATATTTCTAAGGAAATCAAGGATTCACCCAATGCACTTTATCTGGGAAGAGGTTATAGTTTCCCCGTAGCCTTAGAGGGCGCATTGAAATTAAAAGAGATTTCTTACATCCATGCAGAGGGATATCCAGCAGCGGAGATGAAACACGGTCCTATTGCACTCATAGATGAGAATATGCCTGTGGTAGTGATTGCTACAAATAAGAGTGCTTACGAAAAAATCGTTAGCAATGTTCAAGAAGTTAAGGCTAGGAAAGGTATCGTAATCGCTGTTGTAACAGAAGGGGATAAGGTAATTAGCGATATAGCAGATTATACCATTGAAATTCCTGATACAGAAGAACCTTTAACACCTTTGCTTTCCGTGATTCCATTACAGCTATTGTCTTATCACATTGCTGTGATGAGGGAATGTAATGTCGATCAACCTAGGAATTTGGCCAAATCTGTAACGGTAGAATAGCCTTTTCTGTATTGTTGTATAAAGTTTGCAACAAGGAATTGGAAATCCTTGTTGCTAATCCATTTTATAGAAGCTTCAAAGTAATACGGAGTATAATTTTGAATTGCGGCAATAAAACCGCTTTTTTGTTCAATATTCTTATCTAGTCAGCTTCAACTTGATATTAGATGCTTTTATGTCTGGTTCTAATACAATCGGAAAACAATCAAATGATGATTTATAATCTAATATCCAAAGACTAATAGACATTATTCTATTTTCGATTTTGGTAAAAACATTAGGCT
>JAHDBO010000223.1:1615-3801 GCA_020630355.1 Saprospiraceae bacterium | reverse complement strand
GAAACATTCGAGATAGCTATCGAGGAGTATTTACTCCAATCGGGCTATACAAAAGGGGAGTCTAGCAATTTTGATGCAAACGTAGCATTGGACACCAGTACCCTTTTTACTTTTCTCAAAAATACCCAGCCCAAGAAATGGGAGCGCATCGAAAAGATACATGGGGCAGCCGTAGAAAAAAAGGTCATTCTACGCCTTTGTAAAGAGATTGACCTCCGAGGGATGCTCGATGTCATCCGCAAAGGCTTTACCGATTATGGGGTAAAGTTTGACCTCTGCTATTTCCGTCCAGAGACCCAACTCAATCCCGATGCACAAGCTCAATATGAAAGCAATATCCTCACCGTAACACGGCAGGTCTATTACAGCACCAAGCACAAGAACTCGCTCGATATGTTGCTTTCCATCAATGGACTGCCGATAGTAAGCATCGAGCTAAAAAATCAGTTCACAGGGCAGAACGTAGACAACGCCAAGAAGCAGTATAAGTATGACCGTGACCACAAAGAGTTGCTCTTTGCTTTCAAGAAAAGGGCTTTGGTGCATTTTGCGGTAGATACCCATGAAGCCTATATGACCACTCGGCTCAATGGCGCAAAGACATTTTACCTGCCCTTTAACCAAGGGAACGGAAACGGGAAAGGGAATCCACCAAATCCAAATGGCTACCGCACCGAATACCTTTGGAAAGTCATCTGGCAGAAAGCGAGCCTTTTGGAAATCATCTCCAAATTCATGCACCTAGAGATAGAGGAAATCAAGATAGGGAACACCGTAAAGAAAAAGGAGACGATGTTCTTCCCCCGATACCATCAGCTGGACGTAGTGCGGAAATTGGTGGCGGATGTCCGCACGGAAGGAGCAGGGGAGAACTATCTGATTCAGCACTCCGCAGGAAGTGGGAAAAGTAAGTCCATCGCATGGCTGGCATACCAGCTTTTCAGCCTACACAACGATAGGGACGAGCGTATTTACAACTCTGTCATTGTCATCACCGATAGGAGAGTCCTAGACCAGCAGTTGCAAAACACCATCTATCAGATAGAGCATAAACAAGGAGTGGTTCAAAAGATAAATGAAAGTTCTACCCAACTAGCCGAAAAGCTCACATCTGGAGGAAGTATCATTATCACTACGTTGCAAAAATTTCCTTTCGTACTGGATAAAATAGGGGAGATCCCCAACCGAAATTATGCGGTAGTGATAGACGAAGCCCACAGCTCGCAAGGAGGGGAAGCGACCAAGAAGATGAAAGAAGTGCTCGCAGGGGCATCGCTTGATGAAGCCATTGAACAGGAGCAAGAAGGGGAGGAAGATTCCTCGCTCGATGCTATCCGTAAATCCATGATGGCAAGGGGCAAACAAGACAACCTTAGTTTCTTTGCCTTTACCGCCACACCAAAAGCCAAGACCTTAGAAGTCTTTGGCAATAAAAAACACGATGGGAAACCTAGACCTTTCCATCTCTACTCGATGCGACAAGCCATAGAGGAGGGCTTCATACATGATGTCTTGAAAAACTACACATCCTACAAAACTTACTATAAGCTATCAAAAGCCATAGAGGACGACCCAGAGGTCAACAAAAAGAAAGCAGCCAGAGCGATAGGGCGGTTTCTTTCCTTGCATCCGCATAACCTCGCCCAAAAAACGGAAGTCATGGTGGAGCATTTCCGTCAGGTCGTATCCAAGAAAATAGGAGGGAAAGCAAAAGCGATGGTGGTCAGTAGTTCACGTCTCCATGCGGTGCGCTACAAACGGGAATTTGACCGATATATCAAAGAGAAGGGATATGACAGAGGGGAAAAAGCCATCAAAACATTGGTCGCCTTTTCGGGAAAAGTCATTGATGAAGGGGTGGAGTTTACCGAACCAGAGATGAACGGTTTTGGGATGAAGGAGCTGCCGAAGAAATTCGATACCCAAGAATACCAGGTATTATTGGTTGCCGATAAGTACCAAACAGGATTTGACCAACCTTTGCTGCATACCATGTATGTAGATAAGAAATTATCGGGCGTTAAGGCGGTTCAGACGCTCTCTCGCTTGAATCGTACGACCACGGGTAAGGAAGATACCTTTGTGCTTGATTTTGCCAACGACAGGGAGACGATACTCAATTCTTTTCAGCCGTACTACGAAATCACGACCATTGACGAGCCAACCGACCCCAATCATCTTTACGA
>JAHDBO010000223.1:0-1515 GCA_020630355.1 Saprospiraceae bacterium | reverse complement strand
CAAATCATGCCATTCTATGATATGGAATTGGAGAAGCTCTTTATCGTCCTTAAATATTTGAATAAAGTGCTTCCAAGAACGGATATGTCCGAACGCTTCCAACTCAATGACGAAGTAGCTCTCGAATACTACCGACTCCAGCAAATAGAGGATGGTAGCATCAATCTGGTAAAAGGGGAAGAGGGGGAATTGAGTAGTACCTCCGAAGCAGGGATAAGGAAACCTAAAGAAGAATTTGCGCCCATTTCTGAAATCATCAACGTACTCAATGATAAGCTCGGTACGGATTTCAATTCTGCCGACCAGCTGTTTTTCGATATGATTGAAGAGGAAATGGTCTTGGATGACACCTTGGTCAAACAAGCCCAGAGCAACACGAAAGAGAACTTTAAATATGGCTTCGACGATAAATTTATGGATGTCGTCATCGAGCGGATGGAGCAGAACGAGGAGCTATTCGCCAAGCTCATGGACGATGAGAAAATGGCTGGTATTGTGAAGGAAATGCTGCTGGATAAGGTGTATAAGCGGTTGTCGGATAAAAAATAGATAAAAAGAAGAGTAGCTATATCCCAAAACTACTGCCCGTTACCATAAGTAAAAGTGAAAACTGCAATTTGATTGCATTTCATTTTTGCTTATCTTTATAACTTATGAAAATTACAATCTACATATTCAGCATTTATATGTTTGTACTATCCCTCGCACCTTGTGGTGATGGTGGTAATGGTATTGTAGAGATAACACAACATTTTTTCGAAGTTGAACATCAGCATATTTCAGACCATGACCAACACTCAAATAGTTGTGGTGATGATACTTGTACTCCTTTTTGTGTTTGTAGCTGTTGTTCAATGGCATTAGATATTCCAAGTAAACTACCGTTTTGGGTTAAATACCTAGCCCCAACACCTAAGAAAACACCTTCCTTATATTCCGACCTTATTCCTTCATCTTTTCACCATTTTATTTGGCAACCGCCAAGATTTAGTTAAGCAATTTTTGTGGGACACCTATGCCCAGTTTTAAATTACATTTTGGTTTAACTAAATTTCAATCAATTTATGTTTGATAAGATAATTGCTTATTCAATAGAGAATAAGTTTGTGATAGGGCTATTGGTAGCTGCCCTAATCGTCTGGGGTTTGTTTTCCTTGCGACAATTACCCATTGATGCTGTACCTGACATTACGAACAATCAGGTACAGGTTATTACCATTTCCCCAACTTTAGCAACACAGGAAGTAGAGCAATTCATTACCACTCCTGTTGAATTGGCTTTACAAAATATTCAACAGCTTGTTGAAATACGCTCTATTTCCAGATTTGGATTATCTGTTGTGACAGTGGTTTTTGAGGAAGACATGGACGTTTATTTATCTCGCCAATTGGTAAGTGAATATTTGAAGGAAGCTGAGGAAAATATTCCTACAGGTTTGGGGAGTCCTGAAATGGCTCCAATTTCTACGGGCTTGGGAGAGATTTATCAATATGTAGTCAGACCTACTGAGGGCT
>JAHDBO010000222.1 GCA_020630355.1 Saprospiraceae bacterium | reverse complement strand
TTGACAAGCCCATCCAGAAAGATATTGAAGAAGCAGAAGCACTTTTCACACAAGCGATTCAGCTGCAACCCAATTTGGGCTTGGCTTGGCGCAATCGGGCTGCCATGAGGATTTTTCTAAAAAAATACAAGGAAGCACTAGTCGATTTGGAAGCTTGCGAAAAGCTAGAACCAACAGAACCGATGGTTTATTTTTATCGGGGTGTCGCACTAGCAGACAATACGGATAAACGGGCTGCGCTCCAAGCTTTCTACAAAGCCTTAGAGTTGGATGAAAAACACAAATTCTCTTATGAAGAAATGGGGAATTTGCATAAAAAAACCAAACAATATAGCCAAGCCATCTCCTCCTATGAAAAGGCTCAAATTGCGAATGGAAAGCAAAATAAAATCTATAATGGCTTGATGGAATATCGGAAAGCTTTGGTTTTCGCAGAACAACAAGACGAGAAACGGGCTTTTTCCGCATTGAAAAAAGCCCGCCGATTGGATGCCTTCAAGGATAAGCGCGTGTATCAGGATTTGCTAAAAGCTAAAGAATTTAGCAAGATGCGCTATAAAAAACCATTCCGCCGCTTTGTCTCTTCCGTCACTAAAGGCAAAAAAGAAAATAAATTCTTAACCTTAGAGTTACGATGGTTCAGGATGAGAGCTTAGTCGTATTGATAAAGCTCTAAATCCTCAATCAGACGAATCAATTTTTCGCTGTACCTATTGCTTGTCGCGTAGCCCGTTGACTGTAGCCCCTCCGCCCAAGCTTTGTAATCTTTGCCGTGTGCTTTGAGCTGTTTGTAACGCTTTCCAGAAAGCAGTTGACTATGCGCCCGATAGCTCTCCCAAGCATTCTGGTAGATGACAAAAAAATCCTTGTGCGAATCATCCTCAAAGTTGGAGCAGTGCGTTTTTTTGCACCGTCGCTTAAAGCACTTCACACCGAAATGATTGTTGTTTTTCTTTGCGAGCAAACTCTCGCCCGATTTGCTTTCAAGCAATCCTTGGGCTAGCGTAATACTCGCAGGAATATCATATTTCTTCATTTCCGCCTGCGCAACCGAAACAAATCGTTTGACATAAGCCAATTGCTTTTTTTGTCCTCTTGTCCAAGTCCTTTTTTTAGGCTTTGGTTTAGGATTCGAAGAGCTGACAAGGTTTGCTGCTTGCGCCAATGATGGCTC
The DNA here is from genome assembly GCA_020630355.1 of Saprospiraceae bacterium. Classification (GTDB taxonomy): domain Bacteria; phylum Bacteroidota; class Bacteroidia; order Chitinophagales; family Saprospiraceae; genus JAHDBJ01. The sequence goes on along the minus strand of JAHDBO010000222.1, from coordinate 2,672 downwards.
TGAACTTACATTTCTAGCATTGGAATCAAAATTAACCGCTTGGCTCACGGTACGACTTACAGTTTCATTGTCAGCGTTTTGTAATGAAAAATTGATTTGTACATTCTTATTTGTAAGAATGAAAGCAATTACGACCAGTAGCGCTAAATTGATTCCGTCTCTCCATCGGAATCGATAGCTGTTTACGATACCGAACCGAGCCTGATGCCCCACCCAGTTCTTGACCATCTTGTAGTTTCTCTTTAGCATGTCTAAGAATTTATTGATAAAAAAAGAATTCATATATCTTACAATACGAATTTAAAATATTTTGTTTCACAAATTCAAATAATTTTTAAACTTTTTGTTTTTAATTATGGGCATACATTTTTATGATGATGAAAAGACGTATTTTTGTAATCTGGAACTTGATAACTGCTGTTTACGTTCTACTATCATATACAAGATAAATCCTGAAACATTCTTAATATTCTATACTCAACATCGCAATTTATATGACGAACGAATGGAACCTAAAAGTGGACGAGAAAAAAGGGCTCGCCAAATCATCTGAGAAAACGATTTTAGTCGGCGTACAAACGCCCGAACAAAGCGACGAAACAGTCAAGGAACATTTGGACGAACTGGAATTTCTAGCCCAAACGGCTGGTGCACAAACAGAGCGCATTTTCATGCAAAAACTCCGCAGCCCAGACCGTCGAACCTTCGTAGGAAAAGGAAAACTGGAAGAAATTGCGAGTTATATTGAGCGCAATCAAGACGTGAGTTCCGTCATTTTTGATGATGACTTATCGGGAAAACAAGTGTCCATTCTCGAAGAAGAACTCAAGGTCAAAATACTAGACCGAAGTAGCTTAATCCTAGATATTTTCGCAAGCAGAGCACAAACTGCACAGGCGAAAACTCAGGTAGAATTGGCTCAAATGCAATACTTGCTCCCAAGGCTTCGGGGGCTATGGACGCACTTGGAACGACAGCGTGGTGGTATCGGGATGAGAGGACCTGGAGAGACGGAAATCGAGACAGATAGACGTATCGTTCGGGATAAAATCTCTTTGCTCAAAAAGAAGCTTGAAAAAATAGACAAGCAAAATCAAACACGTCGTAAGCAGCGCAGCGATATGATTCGAGCAGCGCTTGTTGGATATACCAATGTTGGGAAGTCCACGATAATGAATCTCTTGAGCAAATCAGAGGTTTTTGCGGAGAATAAACTATTTGCCACTTTGGATACCACAGTTCGGAAAGTGGTTTTTGACAATATGCCTTTTCTTCTTTCGGATACCGTTGGATTCATCCGAAAACTGCCCCACCATCTCGTGGAAAGTTTCAAATCGACTCTAGATGAAGTTCGCGAAAGCGACATCCTTATTCATGTTATAGATGTAGCGCACCCTCACTTTGAAGACCACATCAAGACGGTCCAAAAAACGCTCATTGAACTGGATTCTGCGGATAAACCCACACTATATATTTTCAATAAAATGGATTTGTATCGAGAGCGGTACTTTGACGATTACCTAGAAGAAGAGGGAAAGACAGAAATCATGAACGAGCTAGTCCAGAATCTCAAAAACGACCTGGGGGAAAACCTGCTCTTTATCTCTGCCCAAGAAAAAGAAAATATCGACTTATTGCGCTCTACTTTGGCAGGCATGATTACGGAACTATATGAAAAACGTTATCCCTATCAACCAAAGCGGTATTAAGATTAGTTCAAAAATCAAATAATCCATTGTTTTTAAAGCTTTTATTATTTGACTTCCGTCAAAAAAAGTAACTTTATAATTCAAGCACTTAAAAGAAAACACTCTATCTATTTTGGCGAAAGCCCATTAACAAAAACATATGGACAACCTGCTGAGAAAATATGCTCAGTTGCTGGTCAATTACAGTCTTGAAGTAAAAGAAGGGGATAAGGTTTACATCAAAACGACCACACTGGCAGAAGATCTTGTAAGAGAGATTTATCGAGAAGCTCTGAAAAAAGGGGCTCATGTGGAGGTTGGTATGGATTTCCGAGAGAAAGGTCGGATTTTCTACCAAGAAGCCCAGGATAAACAATTGGATTATGTCCCCACACTGTACGAGCGAGCCATCAATGAATTTGATGCTTATCTCTTCATAAGAGCGCCCTTCAACCTACGGGAAGAACAATCTGTAGACCCAATAAAACGCAAGCGGCATAAAACAGCAATGGCACCTATTGGCAAGCGTTACTTTGAGCGTACCGCTACTAGGGAACTAAAGCGTAGTCTTTGTCAATATCCAACTCAAGCATCAGCTCAAGAGGCCGGTATGTCTTTAGAAGAATACCAGAATTTCGTTTTCGGTGCTTGTCATTTATTTGCGGACAACCCAGTAGAAGAGTGGCTAAAAGTGCGTAAAAGCCAACAAAAAATTGTGGACTTACTCAATACACGAGAAAAAGTCCAATACAAAGGGAATGGCATTGATATTGAATTTTCTACGAAAGGGCGCACTTGGATTAATTCGGATGGTCAGACCAATATGCCATCGGGCGAAGTATATACATCACCTGTTGAAAATTCCGTTAATGGCATTGTTCATTTCAATTATCCAGCCGTCTATATGGGCAATACAGTCGAAGGCGTAACGCTTTGGGTCAAAGACGGATTTATAGACAAATGGGAAGCCAAACAAGGCGGTAA
>JAHDBO010000221.1 GCA_020630355.1 Saprospiraceae bacterium | reverse complement strand
CTGTCGATAAACAAGACAAACACACTGTAATCTCACTTCAAGAAGATAACTTGAATTCTGTAAATGCCCCAGATTTGAAGTCTGCATTGGTTATTCTATCCAATGAAGGAGTCAGAAATCTAATTTTAGATATAACGGACGTTAAATTCGTAGACTCCTCTGGCTTGAGTGCTATCTTGACGGCTAATCGGATATGGAAAAACCTTGGTTCTTTCATTCTGACTGGCGTAGCTCATCCAAATGTGAAGAAATTAATTGAGATTTCTCGATTGGATACGGTCTTGACCATCATACCAACGGTAGAAGAATCTGTAGAATATGTGTTCATGGAAGAAGTTGAAAAGGAACTAAACGCAGAAGAAGACGTTGATGGTATTTAAAAAATAGCATGAACTTCGAATTACAGATTCTGGGTTGTAGCGGTGCTCAACCTGCGAATGGATTACATCCGGCTGCTCAGGTATTGACGATACGTGAGCAGCCTTTTTTGATTGATTGTGGGGAAGGTACTCAGATGCAGATGGAACGCTTTAGGGTCAAACGTGGGAAAATCAATCAAATATTTATTTCTCATAGTCATGGTGACCATTATTTCGGTCTCGCTGGTTTGATTACTTCTTTTGCACTTTCTGGTCGAAAAACCCCCTTAACCATATTTGGTCCGCCAGAGCTAATCCCCATTTTGAAATTACAAGTCTGGGATTTTGATGTGATAGAAGGCCCTTTTCAGTTGAAATATAGACCAATCACTCAGGCAAAAACCTCCGAACTGATTTATGAGGACAAAGCAGTGGAAGTTCATACTATCCCGTTAGACCATCGAGTGGCGACTACGGGTTTTCTTTTTCAAGAAAAGCTTTTGCCCCGTCGGATGATTAAAGAAAAGATTGAAGAATATCAGATTCCGTATCAAAAAATCCCTTCGATTAAGGCTGGAAAAGATTTGGTTTTGGACAATGGTGCGGTCGTTGCCAATGATGAATTAACAGATGCGCCACCTAGCGCTCGCTCTTATGCTTATTGTTCTGATACGGCGTTTAAACCTGAGATTGTTCCGATTATACAAGGAGTGGATTTGCTCTATCATGAGGCAACTTTTTGTGAAGACTTTTTGGCGCAAGCCGAAAAAACCCGACACTCTACGGCAAAACAAGCTGCCACGATTGCTCAACAAGCCGATGTTGGCGAATTGGTGATGGGGCACTTTTCGGCCAGATACAAGGACTTGACTCGTTTCTTGGAGGAAGCGCAAAGCGTTTTTAAAAATAGTGTCCTAGGAGTGGAAGGGAAAGTGTATAACATTCCCTTTGATTCAAAATAGCTATTCACTTACCATTTCCGTTAGCATGGTCCGTACTTCTTCGACGGTCAAGAGGTTATACTTTGCTGTCGTCTGCTGGATACCTACTTTTATGGTGTAAGCATTGTCATTTGTTGGTAGTGCTTTGAAGGTGTCCTCATCGGTATGGTCGTCTCCGACCGCTAGATAAAAATCCCAGTTCTTTGCATTAATCCAGTTCAAAGCGGCTTTCCCTTTGCTAACACCTGCATTTTTGATTTCGACCACTTTGTTACCTTCGAGCACTTGTAAATCCAAACTAGCAGTCAAATAACGAAGCACATCCCTAAATTCTCGCACGCGCTTTTCTCCTAGGTCTTTATCTATTTTTCGATAATGCCAAGCTATGGAATAGTCTTTTTCTTCAATAAAAGAACCTGGCGTTCTTAACACCAAATCTTCCAACACGGGTCGAATGTCTTTCTTCCAAGAATCGAATATCTCGGTACTTTTCCGCCATTTGTTGTTCTCTTTCAGCCAAACGCCATGTTCTGCTGCCATATCACAGGCCAAATGACCCAACCATTCATCGATGGTGTGTCTGTCTCGACCTGTTATAATAACCAGCTTGTTTTTAGAATCGGCACAGATGTTTTCGAGCAACTGCATCAATTCTTTATCGGGTACAACGGCTTGAGGGTCGGTCTGGAAATTCATCAAAGTACCATCGTAATCAAGGAATAAAAGGCGTTGCTCTGCAGTTTTATATTGTTGAATCAATTGGGTTTTTACATCGCTATTGAGTAGATTCGTTTGGCTAACTTGTTGACTTTCCATCATTTCTATTTGTTCGTTGATAAAGCTTTCCGCCCAGTGTTTTACATTGTAACGTTTCAGTTTGTATTGCATGACCTCTAGCCGCTCTGCTTGTTCTTCGAGGGGCATTTCTAGTGCACGGACTAGGCTTTCGACCATATTGTCTATGTCATGTGGATTGACGCTGATGGCTTCCGTCAATTCGTTGGAGGCACCTGCCATTTCACTCAAAATCAAAACCCCTTGCTTGGTGGTTTCTTTACTGGCGATATACTCTTTGGCAACCAAATTCATTCCATCTCGGAGTGGCGTAATCAATGCCACATCCGCTGCTTTATACATGGAGGTCAAATCCTGAAAAGGGAAGGAACGATAGAAATATAAAATGGGCGTCCAATCAAAATTGCTATACTGTGCGTTGATGCGCCCAACTAAAGTATCGACCTCGTTTTTTAAATCCATATACTGGTCTACATTAGAGCGGGAAGGGACGACTATCATAACCAAGGAGACCTTGCCTCTGTATTTGGGGTAGCGTTCAAAAAATTCCGCCATGGCTTCTATCCGTTCGGGGATTCCTTTGGTGTAGTCCAAGCGGTCGATGGAAAGGATTAATTTTTGGCCAGGTTCGAGATAATGTGCCTCGTAACCTTCTTTTTGATTGGTGACTTGTTCTGGAAAGGCATATTTGTTGTAATCAATTCCCATAGGGAAAACATCAACATTTATCAAGCGATTGTCGATGGTCAGTTTCCCAAAATGATGCTCATGCCCCGTAATGCGATAAGCTGCACTCAAGAAGTGTCGCATATATCCGAAGGTATGAAAACCGATTTGATCCGCTCCCAGAACACCTTCTAGCAGTTCTTTACGCCAAGGTAAAATCCTGAAAATCTCGTAAGAGGGAAAAGGAATATGCAAGAAAAAACCGATGGAAGCATTGGGACAATTTTCTCGGATGAGATTGGGGACTAAAAGCAATTGATAATCATGTACCCATATCAAATCTCCGTCCTGATAGTGCTCACAAACGGCATCCGCAAATTTTTGGTTGACACTTTTATAAGCTTTCCAGTAACTGGTATCGTAGGTGGTGTATTGTGTGAAATAATGAAAATGGGGCCAGACTGTTTTATTGGAAAAGCCTTCGTAGTAAAGCAGTTTTTCCTTTCTGGATAAAAAAACAGGGATAATATCATCTTTGTGCAATTGCTTCTCGATGGAACGTTTTTCAGCTTCATCCCTAATGGTTTTCCCAGGCCAACCAATCCATACTTTGTCCATGTCTTGGTCGAGGGAGTTGAGCCCAGTCGCCAATCCTCCTGCACTTGGATGATAGAATAATTCACCGTCTTTTTTATCTATCGTTATCGGTAACCGATTCGATACAATCATCAATCTTGCCATATATTATCCAGTCTTTTATCGTAGAATCTCAAGATAAATGATTCGTCACCGAAAACCCCATTTCCAATATTAAAATTCGATTAAATATACGTAAACGTTGTAGTGGGGGAATGTTTTAAGAGCTAGTTGAAGTTTGTGGTTTATTCCTAGTTGCTATCATTCTTCTTATACAAAAAACGACCAAAAACACACTCAAACCAGAGCCTATAATAAAAGGGATTAGAGAAGAGGCACTGGCACTACAGCTAATACCGCATATTAAATAAGTTAGGAAAAATATAGAACCGACAATACCCAATATCAATAGGAGTGAAAAAAGAGCAATTGTAGTCCCATCGCCATTCTTTAT
>JAHDBO010000220.1 GCA_020630355.1 Saprospiraceae bacterium | reverse complement strand
AAAAAAGCCGAGTGAAAAACACTCGGCTACCTCTCATATATTTCCCCGAAAGGGGGTACTTAGTCTAGGACAATTAACGTCCAAGATACTTTCTCTGACCATTATTGTACTGAGCCATAAACGCTCGCCCGAACCCTCTGCGGTGAGCTTGGCGCATGGCTCGCTTGGCTTCTGATTTGGAATAAAATTCTGTTATCAGCACACGGTATATTTTCTGTTTAGGCATATATTGATATTGCACTTTCCCCAAATCTTTCAAAGCTTCGTATTTGCTTTCATCGAGGTCACTATCTAGTGGCGCTTCTACCTGAACCGCATAAAACTGACCATAAATATTGACTTCTCTACTATAAGTCGTACTTGCACTAGGTGTATAAGTGGTAGTAGGAGTGGTGTAGGTTTTTCTAGGAGATGTATAAGTAGTAGTGGTCTTATTCGGACTAGGTTTCGTCACAACGGTAGGAGTGGAAGCGATTACTTTTGTACTGCTGTTGGTCGTCGGCTTGCTCGAAGTCGTAACCGTAGTAGATGTTGCAGTAGGACGATTTGGTTTGATAGGTTCTCGCTTGTCTTCTACAGTGGTTTTACTTTCAATTCTTGTTGCTGGCGTATTTGCTACGACTATGTTTTCGTCATTGGATGCAACCGCCGAGTTGTTCGGTTTGGCACTAGCAGGGGCGACCGTTTCTAGGGCAATAGCTTCACCGTAATTACTCTTGTTGCCTCTGTTGGTGTCAAATTCATAAGAATAAGTCTCAAAACCAGATTTTTTCGCTTCGACTCTATATTTCTTCCCTGGGATTAGGGCAAATTCATATTCCCCTTTCGGGAAATGAGCGGTGTGCAGCAATCTTTTCTGACCGTTTTTCAAAATCTCATACAGCGTTACTTTTGCATTGCGTAAGCTCTTACCATCTTCTGCTTTAATGATGCCTTGTGCTACGATATTACGCTCAGGTACTCTAAACGAGAATAAATCCTCATTGGTAGTCGTGATTTTTTCGGTGCCATAAAGACGGTTAGAAGCCAGATAACCTGCATCATCTTTCCCTGGCAATAAAGTGAAAAACCAATCATCCGCATTGGAGTTGAAGGGTTGACCAATGTTTTCAGGTCTTCGCCAAACATTGCGTTTCCCCTCCGATTTGAATATATCCAAACCACCATAAGTTACATGTCCGTTCGAACTATAATATAGTGTCCCATCTTGATAAAATGGAGAAACTTCATCACCGAAAGTATTGATGCGACCTCCTAGGTTCTTTGGGAAAGAGTAGTCCATCGTACGGCTCTTTTTCTTGATTTCCACATACCACAAATCCATACCGCCTTTTCCTCCTGATCGATCAGAAGTAAAATATAAAATTTCCTTTTCGCCATCGTGTACGACATAGGGATGTGTCGCCGTATAGCCTTCCTCATTGATATAATCAGGTAGGCGCTTGGGTTTCGTCCAGCGATTGTTCCTGTTTTTCATGACGTATATCTCACAGCGAGAGAAGTGGCCTTCCACACCATCACATTGCGTAAAGTAGAATCGTTGTCTATCTGGCGTAAAGGTGCCGTTGCCGAAATGTTTCTTTTCTGTTCTATTGGCAATATCTTCCGAGACGCTTGGTCTTCCCCAAGTGCCATTTTTCATCTGGGTGCGATAGATTTTTGATTCACCGGTGACGGTCGAAGAATAATACAGGATATCATCACTGAATGGGATAGGGGCATATTCGATTTCCCCAGAATTGATCTGCGCACTTAAATAACTGAACTCATAAGGCGATTCTTCCGTTGTTTCAGTAGCTTTAATCGCCAGTTCACAACCCCTGATTTCATTTTGTACCAGGGAATTCATCGCTACGGCGTCATCACCTGTATAGCCACTGATAAAGTAAACAAATTCTCTGCTTGCGTCATCGTATTGACCATTTTGTTTAAGCGCACGAGCGTAATCCAATCCTACCATTGGGTGCTCCTTGGTCTCGTCCTTGACATGTCTGAAAGCATCGACGGCTCTCCTATAATCTTTGACACGCATGAAGTTTTGACCAGCCATGTAGGCTAGTTCTTTTTTCTTTTGTTTTTGCTTCCAAGCACTAAGGTAATGCTCACCGGCTTCTAGGAATTTACCGTTTTCAGAGAGCTTTTCTGCTAATTTTACATGCTTTCGCCAACTTTGTGCTTCAACCGTTGAAAATGCAATAACACTCAGCAAAGCGATGATTAAAAAACGTGTCATATCTTTAGTTTTTCCAGTTATTTATTGTCCTGTGGGCATTGTGTGACCCAATAATAGGGCTTCAATCACTTGCGGATAATACCGATGCTCCAATTGGTGTATTTTTCGGGCAATATCCTCAGGGCTGTCAACTTGCCCCAATGTACAAGAAGCTTGAAAAATGATTTTTCCTTCATCAAAGTGCTCATTCACATAATGGATGGAAATACCTGTTTCTTTTTCTCCTGCTGCTTTGACCGCTTGATGGACATTCATACCATACATTCCTTTTCCTCCATATTTGGGAAGTAATGCTGGATGGATGTTGATGATTTTATTATTATAAAATTCTATCAAGTATTGTGGTATTAATAACAAAAAGCCCGCCAAAACCACAAAATTGACCTGATATTCCTGTAATTTTTTTAATAAAGTTTTATTATTATACAATATTTTTCTATCTATCACAAGTGAAGGGATGTCATAGTCCCGTGCAATATCCAAAACACCCGCATTTTTTTTATTGCTAACGATGAGCGCGACAGAAATGGTATCGTGTCCTTTAAAATGTTCAATGATTTTGCGAGCGTTAGATCCACGACCCGACGCAAAGATGGCTAGTTTGTACATATTAGACGGTTGTATGGTTTTGCTAGAGGTTCATAAATTAGAAAAATCCATAGCACACTATCTCTCAATGCGCTATGGATTCATGTCAAATTGGAGTAGCCCTCAAACTACTCAAACCAAGGCCGCTTCATAAAGTGGGAATCGTTGCATGTACGCATTGACTTCGGAGCGGACAGCATTGATGTTGTCCTCGTTTTCGACATCATTAATGATGCGGTCTATCCAAGCAATAGTTTGTACGCAGTCAGCTTCTTTGAAGCCTCTTGTTGTTACGGCTGCAGTTCCAATACGGATACCAGAAGTGACAAACGGAGAACGCGTGTCAAAAGGCACCATGTTTTTGTTGACGGTAATATCCGCCCTGACCAAAGCTTGCTCGGCCTGTTTTCCTGTCACGTCTTTATTGCGAAGGTCAATCAACATGAGGTGGTTGTCGGTACCTCCTGAAATAACTTTGTACCCTCTGCTGACCAATTCCTTCGACATTGCTGCCGCATTGCGGATGACCTGTGCTCCATAAGTCTTGAAATCGGGTTGTAATGCTTCTTGAAAAGCGACTGCTTTTGCAGCAATAACGTGTTCTAAAGGCCCGCCTTGCATCCCAGGGAAAACACCACTGTTCAAGATAGAAGACATTTTGATAACTGTCCCTTTTTTGGTCGTTCTACCCCAAGGATTGTCAAAATCCTGTCCCATCATAATCAATCCACCTCTGGGGCCACGCAGTGTTTTGTGTGTGGTAGTGGTCACAAAATGACAGTGCGGCATGGGGTCATTTAATAGACCTGCTGCAATCAGACCTGCGGGATGAGCAATATCCGCCAGCAATAAGGCACCTACTTTATCCGCAATGGCACGGAAGCGAGCATAATCCCAATCTCTAGAATAGGCGGATGCACCACATATAATCAATTTAGGTTGTTCTTCGATGGCTTTTGCTTCTACCTTGTCCATGTCGATGACGCCCGTTTCTTCTTCGACTCCGTAGAAGGTAGGTTGGTAGACTTTTCCAGAAAAAT
>JAHDBO010000219.1 GCA_020630355.1 Saprospiraceae bacterium | reverse complement strand
ATCGACCAATCCTGCGACGCAATCACAAATGACCGAGCGTTTTTTTGTAGCAACAGCAGCGGAAATCAATCAAGCGGTAAATGCTGCTTATGAAGCTTGGAAAGTGTACAAAAAAGCACCTGGTAGTTTAAAAGCGCAGTTTTTACGGACGATTGCGGAAGAAATAGAAAACCTAGGAGACACCTTAGTGGAAAGAGTGATGCTAGAATCAGGCTTGCCTGAAGGACGGGTCAAAGGGGAACGAGGGCGTACTTGCAATCAATTGCGCTTGTTTGCTGATTTGGTGGAAGAAGGGAGTTGGGTAGAAGCGATAATTGATGAAGCCATGCCCGATAGACAACCGATGCCAAGGGTCGATTTGCGAAAAATGCGTCAAGCGATTGGTCCTGTTGCCGTTTTTACGGCATCCAATTTCCCGCAGGCATTTTCGACGGCTGGTGGCGATACAGCATCCGCACTGGCGGCCGGATGCCCAGTCATTATCAAGGCACACCCTTCCCATTTGGGCACCAATGCCTTAGTTGCCCAAGCCATTAGCAGGGCTGCAGCACGTTGTCATTTGCCGAAAGGCGTTTTTTCCTCTTTGAATGGAGGCATTGAAGTTGGGCAACAGCTCGTGCAGCACCCTAGGGTAAGAGCAGTTGGTTTTACGGGCTCTTACAAGGGCGGAAAAGCTCTTTTCGACCTCGCTAACGCTAGACCAGAACCCATTCCCGTCTACGCAGAAATGGGCAGTAATAACCCTATTTTTATCCTAGAACAGAAACTAAAAAATGATACGAAAGGACTAGCAGAAAACATCGCTAACTCCGTCAATTTAGGCGCAGGACAATTCTGTACCAATCCTGGGATTTTGGTCCTCGAAGATAGCGTTGCCACACAGCAATTCCTAGGAGCGTTGAAGTCAGCTTTTGAGCAATTAGTGCCTGCCACGATGCTCAATCAAGGGATTTATGCTGCTTTTGAACAGGGGAAAAACGCTTGCGCCAATGCAGAGGGGGTTCAAATGCTTTTTGCGAAAGCCAACCTAGATGGCAAATGGGAGGGTTTACCTGCTTTTGCCTCTGTTTCTGCCTCTGATTTTTTCAAAAATGAAGCTTTACAAGAAGAAGTTTTCGGCCCTTTCACCTTGGTAGTTGTTTGTGAAAATAAAAAAGAAATGCAGGCGGTCGCCGAATCTTTGCAAGGACAATTAACGGCTACGATGATGGGTACAAATGAAGAAATCATTGAAAATGCTGTCCTAGCTGAAAGTTTAGCCGAGAAATGTGGTCGATTGATTTTCAATGGTGTCCCAACTGGTGTAGAAGTCTGCCATGCGATGCATCACGGTGGCCCATTCCCTGCTACAAGCAATGGCTTGTACACTTCGGTCGGCACGGATGCCATCAAGCGTTTTGCACGACCTGTCAATTATCAAAATGCGCCTTCAGAACTATTGCCCAACGAACTAAAACCAGATAATCCTCTAGGGATTTGGCGGAAGGTCAATGGTAAAATGACACAAGCATGAGAAAGACTTTCTTCTGCATAGATGCCCATACTTGTGGCAATCCCGTTCGACTTGTAGCTGGTGGTGGCCCTATTTTAGCTGGCACGAACATGATGGAAAAACGGCTGCATTTTTTGAAGGAGTTTGATTGGATTCGCAAAGGATTGATGTTTGAACCTAGGGGACATGATATGATGTCGGGCTCGATTTTGTACCCCCCTTCTGACCCTGCCAATGATATTGGCGTGCTTTTTATAGAAACGAGCGGCTGCTTGCCCATGTGCGGACATGGGACGATTGGAACGGTCACCATTATGCTGGAAGAAGGACTGGTTACCCCTAAAATACCAGGGCAACTTCGCTTGGAAACACCAGCGGGTTTGGTAAAAGTAAGCTATCAGCAGGAAGGCAATAAGATAAAATCTGTTCGGCTTACCAACATCCCCTCCTTTTTATATAAAGAAGGATTAGAAGTAGAATGTCCTGATTTAGGTTTGCTTCGGGTTGATGTCGCTTATGGTGGGAATTTTTATGCGATTGTCGACCCACAAACGAATTTTAAAGGGATTCAAGCACATACAGCCGACCAACTGATCGCTTGGAGTCGGGTCATTAGAGAACGCTTGAATACGCAATATTCCTTTGAGCATCCCGACAATAAAAACATCAAAGGACTGAGTCATCTGCTCTGGACGGGAGATACGATTTCCCCGACTGCGCATGGACGGAATGCCGTCTTTTATGGGGACAAAGCGATTGACCGTTCTCCTTGTGGCACAGGCACTTCTGCTAGGATGGCGCAGTGGTTTGCTCAAGGAAAACTCCGAGCAGGCGATGCTTTTGTCCACGAGAGTTATATTGGTTCGACTTTCGTCGGAAAAGTGGAAGCTGTCACGAAAGTCGGGGACTATGAGGCCATCATCCCGAGCATAGAAGGCTGGGCAAAAATAACGGGATACAATAACATCATCATCGATACCGAAGATGACCCTTACGCCTTAGGATTCCAAGTGATATGAAACGTCCATGATTAAATAATCTTTAAACTCATAAAGAGATGATTATTTAATCATGGTAAGTTCCATCTGTCCATCAAATACTAATAAAAAATAAACAGATGAAAAGGAATAACATCCATATCGTCGGTGGTGGCATCATCGGTTTATGCGCTGCTTGGTATCTGAATGAAGCAGGCGTAAAAGTTACTGTCGTTGACAAAAACGACTTCACAGAGGGAACTTCCTATGGCAATGCAGGCATGGTTGTGCCTTCTCATTTTGTCCCAATGGCTACGCCAGGCGTGATTGCACAAGGATTGAAATGGCTATTGGATGCTAAGAGTCCCTTTTATGTCAAACCTCGCTTGAATGGGGATTTAATCGCTTGGCTCTGGCATTTTTATCGAGCTGCGAATCCAATGCAGGTCAATCGAGCCATCCCTGTTTTATTGGCTTTCAACGAATGGAGCAAGGCTTTGTACAAAGAGCTGGCGGATAATCCTGTTTTTGATTTCAACTACGAAGAAAAAGGGCTATTAATGCTGTATCGCACCAAAAAACAAGCCCATGAAGAAGCCGAAATGGCAGCTTTAGCACAACGGCAGGGTATTGATGCCGTATTATTGGACGAAAGTCAAGCCAAAGCCCTCGAACCAGAGATGGACTTGGATGTGCTCGGTGGATTGTACTTCAAAGGGGATGCGCATCTCTACCCCAATCAATTGATGCGGCAGATGGTTACCCAACTGAAACAAAAAGATGTCCAATTCATTTCCAATTTTTCTGTAAAAGATTTCAAAAAAGAAGGCAATCGAATCACCGCTATTTTTGATGAAAATCATCAGGGAATCGCTGTGCAGCATCTATTAGTCGCTTCTGGTGCTTGGACGGGTCAATTGCTCAAGAAGGCAGGTATCAAAATCCATCTACAAGATGGCAAAGGCTATAGCATTACATTAAAAAAGCCTAGGGTTCGTCCTAGGATTCCGACTATTTTAACTGAATCAAAAGTAGCGATTACGCCAATGGGAGACGACCTCCGAATTGGTGGTACGCTAGAAATTAGTGGGCTTTCACCAAAAATCAATCAAAAACGGGTCGAGGGCATTCTAGAGTCTGTCCCCAAATACTACAAAAACTTTCCCGTTTTGAATCCTCAAGCGAGCGACATCTGGAAGGGTTTCCGCCCCTGTACGCCCGATGGATTGCCCTATATCGGACCATCCAAAAACATCCAGAACCTAAACGTAGCCACAGGGCATGGCATGATGGGACTCAGTCTAGGCGCGGCTACGGGTAAGCTCGTCGCTCAGCAGCTAACGCAAGAGACTAGAACGGTCTCGGATGAATTGTTTGATTTGGATAGGTTTTAGGTTTGGTGTTT
>JAHDBO010000218.1 GCA_020630355.1 Saprospiraceae bacterium | reverse complement strand
AACGGTATTGCGATTGAATCGAGTGATTTACCTATTTCTGAAACATATCTCACTACACTGGAAAAAACTGGTGCCCACATCCACAACCAATCCAAATGGATGAACTCAGTTGTCTTGGATTGCTCGAAGCAAGATATTCAAAAAGTAAAAAAGCTACCCTTTGTACTATCCGTCAAGTTGCTAGGGGAATGGAAGAGAAAATCGGTCTTGATGCGACAGAAAAACCGCCAGAAAGACCCCAAGAAAAAAATCAAAACCAGGGATTCTTTCTATGGCTGGGCACAGCAACAAATCGAAATGCTCCGAGGAGACTTCCTACACCTAAAAGGATTCAAAGGGCAAGGAAAATCCATAGCCGTGCTGGACGGCGGTTTTGTCAACATGGATATCATGCCCTTTTTTGATAGCCTTAGGGTTCATCAGCAACTACTGCCCAGTAGAGACTTTATTGATAAAGATACTTTCGTGAATGAATATACTCAACATGGCTCTCAGGTGCTATCTGTCATGGCGGCCAATTTGCCGCATTTCATGGTGGGCACGGCACCGAAAGCAAACTACCTGTGTCTTGTGACCGAGGAAAAAGGAGCGGAATCTCCTGTTGAAGAAGAGAATTTTATCGCCGCTTTAGAGTATGCGGATAGCCTCGGCATTGATATTGTCAATGCTTCTTTGGGCTATACGACCTTTGATAATGCGGCTTATAATTACAATCTGAGCGACTTGGATGGTCAGACCGCACGGGCGAGTATCGCTTCCAATATCGCTGCTCAAAAGGGCATGCTCCTCGTCATCAGTGCGGGCAACTCGGGCAATGATAGCTGGCGAGGCTTGGGCGTTCCTGCGGATGCCTTGGATGTGCTGACCGTTGCAGCGGTCAACACGGGAGGAAAGAGAGCCCATTTCAGTTCTTTTGGATTTATGGACAAAAGCATCAAACCGAATGTCGCTGCGCTAGGAAGCCGTACGACGGTTGCCTCCATTTATGGTTATAAAGTCACTTATTCGGATGGAACTTCTTTTGCCGCACCCTTAATTGCAGGAATGGCAGCGTCCTTGTGGTCGGCTTTCCCAGAGGCCAGTAATTTTGACATTAAAAATGCGATTGAAGATGCCAGTAGCAGAAGAGATAAACCAAATACGTCGCTAGGCTATGGCATACCAGATTTTCGAAAAGCTTATCAAATTTTAGAATATCAATTCAAAACCAAAAAATCAATCAATTACACAAGAGAATACCTCAAGAAAGGTCGGCTTAAAAGTCCTATAACCAATCCAATTCGTCCATAAGTGTTTTTCTCTTAGGGTACTCTGCTCTAATATGTTTCAGCAACTTGTTAGAAAGTTTGGAAGCACCTATATTTTTTAAATGAAACAACATATCCCGTACTTTGGAAGCATTGTCTCGTCCTAGGTGAAAACGGACAAAATTGGTGACCATCAACTCATACAGCTCTAGTACTTGCGGTTTGTCATGCTGCATTAATTCCTTGTCAAACTCCTGTAGCAATGCCAGGGAGCGTATCGATTTGATGTATTTGAGCAAGCCTTCCCAATCTTCTTCCGAGGCAAATAACTGGGGTAAAACCTGCCTGATTTCCATTGAGAAGGGCTGGTTGGTAAGTGTGTCCGTCAGTTGTTGGTAAACCTTTTCCCAATCTTTCTTTGGGCAGTTTTGTTTCAGTATTCCGTAGTATTGCAACTCGTGCGTCTTCAACAGCAGCGACTGCGATAGGTCGAGTATTTCAGAGATATTACCTCCTTCTAGTGCGACTTGAAGTTGGTATTTTTCCAGTTCCAGAGTGACCTTTCTGGTGTAACGTTTTCCTTTAGCCGCTTCTAGAAGTTCAGCGGCCTGCTTTATTTTTCCTTGTTGGAGCGCTTGACCGATAGCCAACACCAACACCTCAGGGTTTTCCATATTGGAGCGCATCAGTTCGTCTGCTTGTGCGCCCAATCCTATTTTTTGTAAAATTTGTGATTTTAAATTGATCAAAAAAGCGATACTCCCATCAGCTAAGCCTCTTTGTACTAGCTTTTCATCTATTTTTTGTAGCAGTGTTTTCCAGTCTTTTTCTGTATTCTCAAACTGAAGCAATAATTGATACCACAGCTTAAAGTAGCTATAAATATCGTACTGTACCCGATTGCAGGATTCTAGCAGATAGCTACGGATTTCTTCCCTAAAACTAGGGGGCAATTGTTCGGAATCCAATAAGATGCGTAGCATTTCAAAGCTGTGCTCCACATTGGCTTTAATTTCTCCTTTGGAGTCTTCTGTTTTTCTGAAAACAGGGATGATTTTGTCAAAAATAGCCTGCAAACCTCCGAATGCTTCTTGGTAGTTTTGTTGCAACAGATTCTTCTCGATTTGAACGGAAAGTTCCTTGGTGCTTTTAATCAGCTTTTGATACCCTTTGTAGGTCATCGTCCCGTTTCGGCGGACGGAGGATTTGATAATGGCCTCCAACAATTGAGTATATTTATCTCGAATATCCCCGACATCTATCTTTGCCGCAAACCTCGTTTTCAGTGCCAGTGAAAACTGCCTATTCTTGCGAGCATAATCTTTCACGAAAGCCTCCAATTCCAAGGGAGCAACCGACTTTAGCAAATTGGCGGTCGTAATTCGCTTGGCGGAGCTTGAAGTCGTTTTTTTACGGGTCTTTCGTTGTTGGGCTTTTTGTTCCCGTATCCCAACAAAAGTCAATAAACTATGGGCACATTCTTGACGCTCATCACAAGTGCACTGATGTTCTTTTACTTGATTGCCCGATAGTAAAACTTCAACCTCATACTGCTTTTCCCCCTCTTTTATAGTTGCCAACCAGAGGTTTTTTTCTGGCATTTTCAAATCCAGCAATTGCCCTGCCTCCAATTGTTCCACTGCCGCCTCATAGGCGGTATTTTCAAAGGATTCCGTTAATTTTATAATCGAAACAGGCATTAAAATTAGATTTTAGACATTAGTCTTTGGATATTAGATTTAGTGCTTGTGTTTATAGTTCACTTATTTTACCAAAATCAAAAATAGAATAATGTCTAATCAAATCATCTAAATGGATAATGAATAAACTATGATATTGTTTAGTACTTTTGTTTTTTGAGATGCATCATTCGATTGACGTAATCAAAAGAACAAAAATACGATAAGCTAAGTTGCGTAAAACGCAACTTGAACTACGATAATAAAACTGACAACATGTCCATTCCAAAAGTCATTCTAAAAAGAGGAAAAAAACAGGCGATACTGCGGTATCATCCTTGGATATTTTCTGGGGCTATTTATAAGATTCAAGGGAAAGTGGAAGATGGGGACATGGTACAAGTCTATGCTGCGGACGATGAATATCTAGCGATGGGACATTATCAAAATGGCTCTATCATGGTGCGTATATTGTCTTATGAAAACGAGGTCAATGACCAAGTTTTTTGGAACAAACGCATCCAGAAAGCCGTGGAACTCCGAGCACAACTTGGGCTTATCGACAACCCCAGGACCACTGCTTATCGCTTGATACATGCTGAAGGCGATTACTGTCCTGGTTTGGTCATCGACATTTATGGCAGCACTGCCGTCGTACAGTGCCACTCTATCGGGATGCATCGAGACCGTGAGAAAATTGCCAATGCCATCATTCATGCCCTAGGGAATCGTATCGACTCCATTTATGACAAAAGCAAGGAGACCCTTTCTTTCAATTATGCGACTTCTTTTGAAAATGGCTATCTATATGGAACGGGCAGCGAAGAAGATTGCGTCGTCAGTGAGAATGGACAACAATTTCTGATAGAATGGGAAAAGGGTCAGAAAACGGGTTTTTTCCTAGATCAAAGGGACAATCGGGATTTATTGGCGCAATTTGTAGAAGGCAAGACCGTCCTTAATAACT
>JAHDBO010000217.1 GCA_020630355.1 Saprospiraceae bacterium | reverse complement strand
TGCTGCTTCCGCAATACAGTGGTTTGATGCTGGGTGCAAGTTTGTGGTGGACTTTGCCGCTTTATTTATTGCTAGATGACTTGATACAATATTGGTATCACCGCTCAGCGCACGAGTACCCTTTTTTATGGAAATTGCATCGAGCGCATCATCAAGCAGAAGAAATGGGCTTCTTCGTTTCTTATCGTAACGCTGGTCTATATTATATACTGATGCCCAATATTTGGTGGTTGGCAATGTTCACTTTCCTAGGAGGAGGCTTAGCGGTGGCGATTGGTTTGGTCATCAAACAGTTGATTATCATTGGCTCTCACAGTACGGTAACTTGGGATTCCGTTTTTTATAAAAATAAAGCCCTACAACCCATCATCAAAGTCTTGGAACGCATCATCATCACACCTGCTTTCCATCATGGTCATCATGGTTATAGCCAAGTGGATGGTATCAGTGACCCGAATGGCAATTATGGCAATGCCTTTTCTTTTTGGGATCAGCTATTTGGTACAGCAAAGTTTGCACACGCTTATCCAGAGCGATATGGCTTGATGAACGACCCTAAGGAAGACTGGAAAGTTGCTTACTTGTATCCTTTTGTGAAAGCAGATGATGCTACGAATGAAATGTCTGCTAATTATGTTAGAACAAAAACAACTCACGCTGAACCCTCTACCATTAAATTGGAGAAAGGGCAAAAGTATCTGTACTGCCAATGTGGTATGAGTGGCAATCAACCTTTTTGTGATGGTTCGCACCAAGGTTCCAAGTTCAAACCTTTGGTTTTTGAGGCGAAAAGAACGGGAGAAGTGCGCTTATGTAATTGTAAAATGAGTAAATCCGCTCCTTTTTGTGATGATTCGCATATAAATTTCGAGGGATAGCGAAATTTCGCTAGAAATATTGATTTTAGATTGTTTTAATGTACCTTTGCATGACCTTATAAAGATGAATTGTTGTTTGAAGTCCATCACGCAGATATATTAGTGACTTTCACTTGACAACAATACATGACAACAATACAAGCAAGGATTACAGGGACAGGAAGCTACATCCCTACACAAGTTATCAAGAACGAGGATTTTCTCCAACACGATTTTTATGAGCGTGATGGGGCAAAAATCGAACTAGATAATGCCACTATTCTACAGAAATTTCATAAAATCACGGGAATTACAGAGCGCCGCTATGCCTCGACTGGGCAATTGGCATCGGACTTGGCCTATTTGGCATCAGTCAAAGCGATTGAAAATGCTGGGATTGATAAGGAGGATTTAGGTGCCATTATCGTGGCGCACAACTTTGGAGATGTAGAAGAGAAACGAGGAGTTGTCGATATGCTCCCTTCTCTGGCGGCTCGGGTCAAGGAGAAACTGCAAATCGAGAATCCCTACTGTACGGCTTATGATGTGATTTTCGGTTGTCCTGGTTGGGTAGAAGGAATGATCCAAGCCAAGCGTTTGATACAGCTAGGCGAAGCTAAACACGTATTGGTGATTGGGGCAGAAACCCTTTCTCGCATCATAGACCCACACGATAGAGACAGCATGATTTATGCAGATGGGGCAGGGGCGACGATTTTATCCGCTTCAGAAAACGACGGTGGTATTATTGCTCACATGACCCGTTCTGATGCCTTGAATCACGCCCGTTTACTATGGATGGACGAATCTTACAAGGAAGCAGCCAAGTCAGATAAAGAGGTTTTTATCAAAATGGAAGGGCGCAAGCTGTATGAATATGCCCTGACAACTGTACCGCCGCTAGTCAAAGCGTGCTTGGAAAAAGCAAATGTGGCGGTGACGGATGTGAAGAAGGTATTGATACACCAAGCCAACGAAAAAATGGATGAAGCGATGTTGTATCGCTTATTCAAGTCCTACGGTATCCGTCAAGTACCTGAGGGGGTGATGCCGATGATTATCGAAAAAATGGGGAACAACTCCGTTGCGACTGTTCCCATATTACTAGACTTGGTGATGCGCAATGAGCTTGAAAACCATGAGGTGCAATCAGGTGATTACATGGTCTTTGCTTCTGTGGGTGCAGGGATGAATTGTAATGCCATTGTGTATCAAGTTCCTTGATATTTTATGCTTTTTGCTGTTTAACTTTCGTTAAATACGAAAATAATTTCTTCAATAAGAAGAATAGATTTACTATTGTGGAATCAATTAAACCACATTAAAATGGCTAATCACAACGAAATTAAAGCAGCGCTCAAAAACTGGGCAAGCATCATCAAACCCTACAAAAAAGCCAATACAAAAAAAGCAATCCTTCAAATGTCAACTTCCTATTTGCCTTTTATAGGGCTTTGGGTCTTGATGTATTTGTCATTGTCTTGGTCATATTGGATTACATTGCCTTTAGCGTTGATAAATGCATTTTTCCTAGTTAGGATATTTATCATTCAACACGATTGTGGGCATCAGTCTTTTTTCAAATCAAAGAAAATCAATAATGTTGTAGGTTGGGCGAGTAGTTTTTTCAGTACCATTCCTTATGATTACTGGGCAAGGGTGCATAGTTTTCATCATGGACATACAGGGCAGTTGGAGCACCGGGATATAGGAGACATTAACTTTCTGACGGTAGAAGAATTTAGAGCTTTACCTAAATGGAGACGATTTTTTTACCGATTGTTCCGTCATCCTTTAGTGATGTTCATTGTCATTCCTATTTATTACTTGGCGATAGGGAATCGTTATCATGGAGTTCGAATCAGTGAATGGAAGTCCTCCCATATTTCTTTACACCTCAATAATCTGCTACTGGCAGGACTATTTGTTGGACTTGGTTTTTTATTGGGTTGGTCCAATTTTTTAATGGTGCATCTACCGATTGTCTTTTTCTTTGGAGTCATTGCATTTTGGTTTTTTTATGTTCAACATCAGCACGAAACAACTTATATGCAATGGAATGAGAACTGGGATTATCTACTGGCAGCTATCAGAGGAGCTACTTTTTATAAACTACCCAAGTTTTTCCATTGGCTGACGGGTAATATAGGTTATCATCATATTCATCACTTGAGCCACCGAATTCCAAGTTATAACCTCCCGAAATGTGCTAAAGAAAATCCTCTGTTACAGAAGTATGTTTTTGAGCTGACTTTCATAGATAGTTTGAAAACGATGTTCAATAAGCTTTGGGATGAACAGCAACAACGAATGATTTCATTCAAAGAATTCTACGAAATGGAGCGGATGAGATTGGCATGAGTTGATTGTTTTTAAACAATTGTTATTGGGGCATTATATCCACATTTGAGGGTATAATGCCTTTTATTTTAAAAAAAAGATAAGTCCATGCAACGTTTTGGGAGCGAAAAGGGAATATTATAATGTAAGCGATCGCAATTGTTCACTTTTTGATAAAAAAACGACATGTTTAGATTTAGAATATTGTTTTTCTGTTTGTTGGCTTTTTCGATGATGATTGTCAGCTGTACCAAAGATAACATTGATGAAACAGATGTTACAACACCCACTATAGACCCATCTACAAATACAGTTGCTAATGCTTTAGTCAGTAGGGCAAATGTAAATGACCCTAATGCTGGAGGATTAGAATTGGATTGCATTGATGTGTTATTTCCTTTTGAGCTCATTGACGTCGATGGCAATACCTTTATAATAGCAAGTGGCAGCGACTTCGAAGAGTTGATGATGGATTCTGCTTCAATTTATATTGTAGATTTTGTCTATCCACTCAATATCAGTATAGACGGAGAAATTGCTACTGTTAATAACGGAGAAGAACTTGGTGAGGCCTTCGCTGCTTGCCTTCCTGATGGCGGCTGGACGGATGATTACTTCCCTGCCTATGAAATTAATTTTGAAAATTCCTGTTATGCACTTTCTTATCCCGTTTCACTACAAAAACCTGATGGCACCA
>JAHDBO010000216.1 GCA_020630355.1 Saprospiraceae bacterium | reverse complement strand
GATACACACGTTTTTATTTGGTATGCAATGGGAGATTTGAGGTTAAGTTCAAATGCCAGAAAAATTATGGATTCAAATGCTGTCAAATATTTGAGTATCGTTAGCGTTTGGGAAATGGGAATTAAAGTTAATATTGGTAAACTAAATTTCAGCCAACCCTTCGAACAAATTATTGAACATCAAATAGAACTTAATGCTTACCAAATTTTAGGGCTTGGATTGGAACATATTTATAAGCTTACTTCTCTTCCATTTCATCACAGAGATCCTTTTGACAGGCTTATTATTTGCCAAGCAAAAGTAGAAAAATTGCCTATTATTTCTTCTGATAATAAATTCAAAGATTACATTGATTTGCAATTGATTTCTTAGGATTTTTAATGTACCAGAAAGATGTTTTTTAACTCTTTCCTCCATACAATTGCACATATTTCGCAATATATTTTCCAATAATATCGAACTCTAAATTGATGGTGTCCCCCGCTTGAAGCTCCTTGAATGTGGTGTGTTCGTAGGTGTATGGAATAATGGCGACCGAAAACTCATCCTCTACAGGATTGACAACGGTTAAACTAACACCATTAATACAAATAGAGCCCTTGTCCACAAGCAGGTGTTCTGGTGTGGGTCGGTATTGAAAGGTATAGTACCAACTCCCATCGACCTCTTTGATGGATTTGACCGTTCCAGTGGCATCCACATGCCCTTGTACGATGTGCCCATCCAAGCGCGCCATTCCTTGCATGGCTCGTTCGAGGTTGACCGTATTCCCTTCTTGTAAATCCCCTAGGTTGGTACGTACTAAAGTCTCTTCGATAGCGGTGACGGTATGCGTGTTTTCTCCTAGGGCTACGACCGTTAGACAGGCGCCATTGTGGGCAACACTCTGGTCTATTTTTAATTCCTTGGAGATGGAGGATTTTATGGTGAAATGTACATTCGTCCCTTCTTTTTCTATTTTATCAACACTTCCTAAAGATTCAATAATACCTGTGAACATAACCGTTGTTTTATTTTACGAAAGTAAAAATAAAGAACAACAGGGAAAGGCTTTAGTTGAAAATATCCTGCTAATTCCCTCCTCGAACGATGTGCACATAGCCGCTTAGTTGCTCGCTGATTTGTTGTGTACCCGCAAGGCGGTTTTCAAATACATCACAAGCATAAAAATAGACGCCTTCATCGAGGGCATTACCATTCAAGTCAGTGCCGTCCCAGCCAATATTGGGGTCGGTCGTCTCATAAACCAATCCTCCCCAGCGATTGAAAATTTGCAGATTGATACTTTCCACGTAGCGATTGGAAATAGGGACAAAAAGCTCATTCGCACCATCCCCGTTAGGCGTGAAAACATTGGGTAAAGTGTATATTGGACAATTATCAACACAGACGATATTGCTCAAAAGACTTTCATTGCCTTTGTTATCAAAAGCGGTGACAGCATAACACCCTGCAGCGTTAGTGAAAGAGGGTTGATGTTCTAGATTGGTCAGTTCGGCTGCGGTTAGTGTTTCTATGATTTCAAAATCACCACCTTCTCTTGGTGTGTAATAAACATTGTAACCCGTAGCAGCCTCATCGCCGCAAGTCTCATTCGGGTTGGTCCAACTCAAGAAATTGCTGATGGCTTCTGCGAGTGTTTGGTCGGTAGCGATAGGGCAATCATTGCTCACCTCCAAAACAGGTGGGCAAGGCGGTACGGTATCGATTGGCACACCGCAGCTTTCTTGAGATAAATTGAGCAGCGGTTCTGGAACGCCTTCAATACCATAAGTTCCCGTCGTACGGATATAATAGCAGTATTCTTGTTCATTATCCAGACCTAAATCTTCATAAGGTTGCGCATTGGTAATGCCGATAGAATCAAAAATACCTGTACTATCATCCTTTCGGTAAATTGTATATTCAAAATTATCCCAAGGCACATTTTCGGCCCAAGTCAAGATGTTTTTTCGGTCAGTAGAGGCGATATTGAGAAAAATAGACTGTGCCGTACTTGTTGTGCCTAATGGTTCTGTATCATTATTGACATAAAAATTGACTCGATAAGTATAAGCTTGTGCTTGTGTATTGAGATTGGTGTCTAGGAAGGTGGTATCATTCGCTGTAGCGAAAAAAGGACTGCTAAAATCCGCTATGGTGGAAAAACCATTGCCAGCATCACGCTGCAATTCATAACGATAAGGGCCAAGATTCGCTAGTGTATCCAAATCATCGGCAAAAGGCTTGGTCCATTCTACTAGGATTGCTCCGCTATTGGCGTCAGTGGATTGAACACTAACTTTCGTCATGAAAGGAATATCTTTATCTAGTTGGATACAAACCTCCCTAGAAGCGAGACTTTCTACAAAATTGAAGGGGTTTCCTCCAGCGGATTGTTGTGCGAACTCTGCTAGGATACGATAGCAATAATTCCTGCCTTTTTCGACCGTATCATCGGTGTAAGCATAGCGCCCATTCTCGATTCCTTTCCAATCGAAGGCGATTCGAGTGTATCCTTTGCCATTTAACCCTGTTTCACAGGTGTCGACGGGGAATTGATTGCTTCCTTCACGTCGCCAAATAGAGAAACCTTGAAAGTAATCATTGGCAACATTCTCACAGAAGTAAGGATTTTCCCAGTCAATAAAAACGGCTGTCTCGCTAACCTCTATCTGCACATCTTCTGGGGCAGGGCCAACCACTTTGATTCTAACGGTCTTCAAATCAGCCAATCCGAAAGTATCCAGTTCTTTGAAGAAGTCGTCTTCCGCTTTGAACACGACGGAGTAATATTGGTCAGAAATAGCTTCGCAGGGTGGTGTCCATTCAAATCGACCTTGGGCGGGCTGGTTGACAAAGAAAGGGGAAGCCTCAAAAATCGCAGGTGCGAAATCAAACTCAAAAGGACCTCCCAGTGCAGTCAGTTTGAGTCGGTCACCTACATCAGGGTCGGTGGCGCTAATATCAAAGGAAATCGTTTCGCCAGCTACCACACAAATCTCGTCAATAGTCGTGATGACAGGAGGTTGGTTGTTGTCAGGCTCTATTCTGATTTGCATGTCTCTTGTTGTAGTACTAATCAGTACCCCCTCTCGAAATTCTTTGATGAGAATCGCAATATTATACTCTCCCGCTTGCTGTGGAGCATCCCAAGTGAGGTCGCCCGTAACAGGGTCAAGTTCTAGTATATTATCTGGTCCTGCTCCAATTTGATCTGGAAATTGATAGTTGGGGACTTCTGTTCCTACGGTCTGAAGAGGGACGGTAAGTTCATAAGCCAAACTGTCTCCCTCTTGGTCAAAAGCATTGGGATTATGAATGAAAGGTTGCCCCACGAATCCAATATCAACGGGCGGCTGTAGAAGTCTAGGCGTATTGTTACGCCCTTGGAATTGAGGGTTAAAGAAAGAATACTCTGTTTGGATATAAAAAGGAATATTATCAGAATTGGGGAAATTGACATTTAAAACGCCACCATTTCGATTAGGGTCTTCCATCGCTATTACATAAGTTCCTATACCGGGATAAGTGTGCTCGGCGACATAGATGTTGAATTTTACGTCATTTTCCAGTGGCGTTCCATTTCCATTGCCGTTGCTTCGGATAACGGTCGATTCCGTACCATCCCCCCAGATGAAAGTGAGGCTATCTCTATCGGCCTGAACACTCGAAGTTTTGGTGTAGGTCGTGATAGTCGCACGGATAGTTAAATCCCCAATTTGTTCGATATTGATTTCGCCAGCTCTGTTATGCGTCGCCCAAATGCTGCCAATACTGACAAGGCAAAACAAAAAAGAGAGTGCCTGTTTTTTATAATGAAAATCAATAGACATACAAGGAAGTTGTTTGATGCACCAGATAAAGGAATGTACAGCAGCCTGTTTTTTTTATAAACGTAGCTCTAATCGCATAAGTTGTTAATATATATACTAA
>JAHDBO010000215.1 GCA_020630355.1 Saprospiraceae bacterium | reverse complement strand
TCTACTTTTCAAGAACCTTTCTTTCAAAAAGATTGTACTTTTGAATAGAGAAACTCATTTTTTTAGTCAACTCATTTTAAGCCCTACCTTAACCATATCTTATATTTGGCAAAAGCCGACAAAACCCAACTACTTATGACGAAGCAGTTAGAAGAGATTATACAACAACGCATACTGGTCATAGATGGCGCAATGGGGTCTATGATTCAAGAATATCAGCTAGAAGAAGCCGATTTCAGAGGGGAGCGATTCAAGGGTTTCCACAAGGATATCAAGGGGAATAACGAACTTTTGTCCATCACCAAACCTGAGGTTATAAAAGCGATACACACTGCCTATTTGGAAGCAGGGGCAGATATTATCGAGACCAATACCTTTGGGGCGACTTCGATAGCACAAGCCGATTATGATTTGCAAGATTTGGCTTATGAGATGAATTTGGCTTCCGCCAATATTGCCAAACGAGCAGCACAGGCTTTTACTGCAAAAAATCCAGATAAGCCCAGATTCGTCGCTGGTGCCTTAGGACCGACCAACCGTACGGCGTCCATCTCTCCCGATGTCAACAATCCTGCCTATCGAGCCGTCACTTTTGAAGAACTGGAAGCCGCCTACTTTGAGCAAGTCAGTGGCCTTATGGATGGGGGTTCGGATATTATTTTGGTAGAAACCATATTTGACACACTCAATGCCAAAGCTGCGCTATATGCGATTGACCGTTGCTTTGAAGAAAAGGGCAAAAAGTTACCCATCATGATTTCTGGGACGATAACGGATGCCTCTGGTCGTACCTTATCAGGGCAAACCGTTGATGCCTTTTGGGTTTCTGTCAAGCATGCCAAACCTTTCAGTATCGGTCTGAATTGTGCCTTGGGTGCGCAAGAAATGCGACCTTATATCGAAGAACTTTCCAAAATCGCTGACTGTCATATCAGTTGCTACCCCAATGCAGGGCTGCCCAATGAATTTGGGGAATACGACCAAGATGCACACGAAATGGGGCATCAGATGGAAGATTTCATCGATAGTGGTTTCGTTAATATTGTGGGGGGCTGCTGTGGGACGACTCCCGAGCATATCGCTAAAATGGCAAAACTTGTTTTGACCAAAACGCCTAGAATTGTTCCAAATATCCAACATCAAACCCAATACGCTGGTCTGGAGACGCTGACCGTCCGGCCAAACACCAATTTTATTAATATTGGGGAACGCACCAATGTGACTGGTTCTAGGAAATTCGCTCGATTGATTAAAAATGGGGAATTCCTAGAAGCACTTTCCGTGGCACAGCACCAAGTGGATGGTGGCGCACAGGTCATTGATGTCAATATGGATGAGGGCTTACTGGATTCTAAAGCGGCTATGAAGGAATTTTTAAACCTGATTGCCTCCGAACCTGATATTGCCAAGCTGCCTATTATGATAGATTCTTCAAAGTTTGAAGTTATCGAACAAGGGTTAAAATGCGTGCAGGGAAAAGCGATTGTCAACTCCATCTCGATGAAAGAAGGCGTGGAAGAATTCAAACGACAGGCGAATATTGTCCGTCGATTTGGAGCAGCGGCCGTGGTAATGGCATTTGATGAAACAGGTCAAGCGGATACCACTGAGCGCAAAGTAGAAATCTGCCAGCGTGCTTATAATATTCTTGTCCATGAGGTCAATTTCCCGCCAGAAGACATCATCTTCGACCCTAATATTTTTGCGGTAGCAACAGGAATTGAAGAACACAATCAATACGCCATCAACTTCATCGAAGCCACCCGTCAGATTAAAGCTTCCTGTCCAGGAGCAAAGATTAGTGGTGGCGTTTCTAATATCTCTTTTTCCTTTAGGGGAAATAATGTCGTAAGAGAGGCGATGCACTCTGCTTTCCTTTTCCATGCTATCCAAGCAGGGATGGATATGGGTATCGTTAATGCGGGCATGATAGAGGTGTACGAAGAGATTCCTAGCGATTTATTGACTTTGGTAGAAAATGTGCTTTTTGACAAAAATCCAAATGCAACCGACGAGTTGACCGCTTACGCAGAAAATGTCAAACAGGACGGCGGTCGTACCATAAAAAAAGACCTTTCTTGGCGAGAGACTACCGTCGAAGAGCGTTTAGCACATTCCTTGGTGAAGGGCATCACGGAGTTCATCGAAGCAGATGTAGAAGAAGCCCGACAGAAATATCCACAGCCATTGACGGTTATCGAAGGCCCTTTAATGGATGGGATGAACATTGTCGGTGACTTATTCGGAGAGGGCAAAATGTTCCTGCCGCAGGTCGTCAAATCGGCTCGGGTCATGAAAAAAGGCGTTGCTTATTTAACTCCATTTATAGAAGAAGCCAAAGCAGAAGGCAGCAGCAGCAGCAAGGGAAAAATACTAATGGCTACCGTTAAAGGAGACGTTCATGATATTGGAAAAAACATCGTTGGTGTTGTATTGGGTTGCAACAATTTTGAAATCATCGACCTTGGCGTAATGGTGCCTGCCAATAAAATACTAGAAGTAGCCCGCAAAGAAAAGGTAGATATTATTGGTTTGAGTGGTCTGATAACACCTTCTCTAGATGAGATGGTTTATGTTGCAAAAGAAATGGAGCGACAGGGTTTCAAGACGCCTTTAATCATCGGGGGAGCTACGACATCCAAAACACATACCGCTGTAAAAATAGAACCGCAGTATTCTGGTCCGATTGTGCACGTGTTAGATGCTTCTCGTTCTGTGACGGTGGCTAGTAGCTTATTGAGCCAAGATGAAACAGCAAGAAACAAATATATTGACACCATTAGAGGTGAGTACAATCGTTTGCGAGAAAGTCGGGGCAATCGTAAATCCAATAAAAAATATATCTCTCTTCAACAAGCAAGAACGAATAAAATCCAGATTGACTGGAATAATTTCCAGCCGCAGCAGCCCAATTTTACGGGAATCAAAGTCTTTGACGAGGTTGATTTAGAGCAATTAACGGAATACATCGACTGGACGCCTTTCTTCAAAAGTTGGCAGTTGCATGGTAAATACCCTGCCATTTTCGAGGATGAAATCGTGGGCAAAGAAGCAAAGAAACTATACTTAGACGCACAAAGCCTGCTTAGAAGAATCATTGATGAGAAGTGGTTGACCGCCAAATCGGTCGTTGGGATTTTCCCTGCCAACAGTATTAATGATGATGATATTTCTATTTATGAAAATACAGATAGAAAAACCGTAAAACACACCCTTCACCATCTGCGTCAGCAACGCAAAAAAGCGCCTGGGCAAGCCAACTTTTGCTTGACCGATTTCATTGCACCAAAGGCAACTGGTCTAGAAGATTATATTGGTGCTTTTGCCGTGACCGCAGGCATTGGTATCGAAAAATGGGTAGAGCATTTTGAGCAAGACAATGACGATTATAACGCCATTATGCTCAAAGCACTTGCAGACCGTTTGGCGGAAGCCTATACAGAATATATGCACAAATACATCCGTAAAGAGCTGTGGGGATACGCTGCTCAAGAACACTTAGAAAACGATGATTTGATTGCCGAAGAATATCAAGGTATCCGACCGGCGCCTGGTTATCCTGCCTGCCCTGAACATACGGAAAAACAAACGCTTTTTAAACTATTGAACGTAGAAGAAAATATCGGTATTTCTTTAACCGAAAGCTGTGCGATGTACCCTGCTGCTTCGGTCAGTGGGTGGTATTTTGCGCATCCCCAGTCGAAGTACTTCGGATTGGGAGCTATCTCTAAAGACCAAGTAAAAGATTATGCCAAGCGAAAGGGAATGACATTAGAGGAGGCCGAGAAATGGTTAGCACCAAATTTAAATTATGATGTATAACGATTTCACATCTTCAAGGCGCTGCTTTTAGCACACTACTCTATATTGTTGTTGGGGTTGCTGTTTTCGTATATTGCATAAAAAGAAAAAAATGTCA
>JAHDBO010000214.1 GCA_020630355.1 Saprospiraceae bacterium | reverse complement strand
TTATATCTATCGATAAAGTCAACCGAAATGCCATTGAATTTAAGTTGGAAAAAAACGGGGAACTAGTCCAACAAGGCAATACAAAGGATTTGATATTTGACTTTGAAACTTTGATTTGTCACTTGTCGAAATATTTTAAACTTCAACAAGGTGACATCATCTTTACAGGTACACCTGCTGGAGTTGGACCAGTTCAAATCGGGGATAAACTGTCGGCTTTTATAGAAGGCGAACATCTATTGGATTGTGTCATCAAATAGAGCCTTTGGGATTGTGTGAATTTCAAAGGATTGCATACTTTTGCCCTTCCTAATCAAGAATTGATAAATTTAAAAAACGATGCCGTACTATTTTACTTCAGAGTCTGTATCAGAAGGACACCCAGACAAAGTATCTGACCAAATTTCAGATGCGATTTTAGATGCATTTTTGGCACAAGACCCTGAGTCGAAAGTTGCTTGTGAAACTTTGGTAACAACAGGGCTTGCTGTAGTAGCAGGGGAGGTTAGGTCAAAGGCTTATGTGGATGTGCAGAGCACTGTCAGAGCTGTGATTGAAAAAATTGGTTACACGAAATCTGAGTACCAGTTTGATGCGGCTTCCTGTGGTGTCTTATCTGCCATTCATGAGCAATCAGCAGATATTGCGCAAGGCGTTGATGTAGGGAAACAAGAAGAAGAACAAGGAGCAGGTGACCAAGGAATGATGTTTGGTTATGCTTGTAATGAGACGGATAATTTGATGCCTCTGGCATTGGACTTGTCTCACTTATTGCTGAAAGAATTGGCAGCGATTAGAAGAGAAGGCAAAGAAATGACTTACTTGCGCCCTGATTCTAAATCTCAGGTGACGATTGAGTACAACGACGATAATACACCGAATAAGATTGATACGATTGTCGTCTCGACTCAGCATGACGATTTTGACGAGGAGGCGACTATGTTGGCCAAAATCAAAGAGGACGTCATCAATATCTTGATTCCTAGAATCAAAGGGATGTTGCCAGAGCGTATCCAAGCTTTGTTCAATGATGAGATTACTTATCATGTCAACCCAACCGGTAAATTCGTGATTGGTGGACCTCATGGTGATACTGGTTTGACAGGTCGAAAAATCATCGTCGATACTTACGGCGGAAAGGGAGCGCACGGTGGAGGTGCTTTCTCTGGGAAAGACAGCTCTAAGGTAGACCGCTCTGCGGCTTATGCAACACGTCACATTGCTAAGAACGTCGTTGCAGCTGGATTGGCAGACCAATGTTTAGTGCAAGTTGCCTACGCTATTGGTGTAGCAGAGCCCGTTGGTTTGTTTGTGGATACTTATGGTACAAGCAATGTAGACCTGAATGATGGGGCTATCGCTGATAAGTTGAAAGCAATATTCGATATGCGTCCTGCGGCTATTGTAAAGCGTTTTGGTTTGAAAAACCCAATTTTCTCAGAAACGGCTGCCTATGGTCACATGGGAAGACCTGTCGGAACCGTTGAAGTAAACGGTACAACTTATGAGACTTTTGGTTGGGAAAAAACAAATAAGGTAGATGAGATAAAAGCTGCTTTTGATTTAGCTTAAAATCGGTTTCTATTTTTAAAATATAAAAAACCCTTCTTGATGAAAATCGGGAAGGGTTTCTTTATACATACAGATAGGCTTTCTGGACTTTTGTTTCAAAAGAAAACCGCTCCACAATCCATATTATCTTGTCGATTTCCTCCTCGTTGTGCACCCGAAAGGTCATATTGAGCTGTTCACTCTTAAAGCGGACACGGTAAGTCTTATCCGCAATATGTGGCAACTTATAGGTGAAAGATTGCAGTTTTGAAAAAGGGATTTTATACACCCCCCTGCCTTGTTCGACATAAGCATCAATGTTGGCGAGTACTTTTTCAAGCCGTTTACTCGGACTGGCCAAAGTGATGTTTTGAAAGAGTTGACCAATTTTCGGGCCAGCCAAATCAGACACCACTTCTGATACAAGGCCTCCAAGTCCTCCTAGGATTTTTATGGAAGCTTCGACCAATGGACTGAAATCTTCTTTTGCACTAATGAAGTAAACACAGGAATCAGTAAAGACGAGATGGAAATCTTTTTTTACCAATTTACCCATTCGGCTGGTTTCGCAATCTTGTATGGTCAGTAATATTTGCATCAATAAACTTTATTTTCCCAAGGCAAAACACCGTCTTGAGACATGGATTGGTCTAGTTGTACAAGCGTTTCATGTGCTTTTAAGTTGTATTGACTTCCATTTAGACTGATAGTAGCTACTCTGTCTCCTAGGTTGATCATTGCACAAAAGTGATTGTCTTCTTTTTTGAAAAATATCTGATATGTCTCTTTTTGTTGGTGTACATAATGTATTTCGCTGTCTCTGTAACGCTCTAACTCTTGATGTAATTCCCAAGTTTTTTCATCATATTTGGAAATATCATCGGAGGTGAAGAGTAATTTCCCTAGGAGCGTATTGACAATTAAAACGGTCCTTTTTTCTGTGAGGTCGAGTTTTAAGTTTTCCTCTCTCAAAAGGAAGACATCGGGGTCATTTTGAAAAGCACCTTGCGTGAGCTGCCACCTTCCCAGCACAGAGCGTAAAGCGACCAATGTAGAAACCCGTTCTCTATTCCGAAGCCATTTCAATAGGCGATGTTCCCATTTTAAATGAATATCCGCACCAATTCTACAAAAATCGACTAATCCAAAGCAAGAACCGAGCGGTACACCACATCCAAGGATGAGTTTATTACCGACTAGTCGTCGCAAAAATTGCATTGCCTCTGACATGATTTGTCCTCGGGTTTTATTTTTTCTTGGCATCAAAGCCACTGCATACAGAAAATCCAATTTGACCATGTCATAGCCCCATTTCTGGATAACAGTATGGAAAACACCACTCAAATAATCTTGCACTTCAGCATTGTAAAAATCCAAAGCATAAAACCAACCGCCCCAGAGCGGTGTATAACCAGCCACAACAGCTTTTCCTTTTTCGTCTTTCAACAACCAGTCTTTTTTCTCCTGATATATTCTGGATTTTTTCTCGCATACAAAAGGGGCGAGCCAAAGACCGGCCTTCGTTCCAGTAGCTTGTATAGAATGAGCGAGATGTTTCATCCCTTTCGGGAAATTATCTTTAATGTCCAACCAATCTCCGACGCTTTTTTGGTAACCATCATCAATTTGGAAAATATCAATAGGCTGATTGTTGTCTTGAAAATGTTGAAGGTTTTTTAAAATGATTTCTTCCGAAA
Source organism: Saprospiraceae bacterium (assembly GCA_020630355.1). Classification (GTDB taxonomy): domain Bacteria; phylum Bacteroidota; class Bacteroidia; order Chitinophagales; family Saprospiraceae; genus JAHDBJ01. Next base: position 691 of record JAHDBO010000214.1, on the reverse strand, counting down.
TATTGGTATAGTAGTTATACCAGCTTGTCCAACCGATGGTCGAAGATTGTTGAGGTTTTTCAAGACCCATTTCACGGAAATAAGCATCAAATACGGCTCGGTCATCCCCTCGCATTTCAAATAAGTCGAGTGCTAAGTATGAGTGATTCAGCTCTAAACCAGAACAGTCCCTTTCAACGGTTATTTTATGCTGATGCGTATCGTGGTTTATGAGTGTAAAACCGCTTTCTTCAGAGAGCGACCCTAGGAAATACATACTTCTAAATCCTAGTCGGATATAACTGTAAGTCCAAGAGTGGAAATGATTTTTCCCTTTATACAAATCATCAAAATGATAATCTCCATAATTTTTCATTAAAGGTTTAGCTATCCAGCGAAGCGGTTTGATGACTTCGTCGAGCGCATATTCTCTACTCTCTGTCCAAGATTGGAAACCATTGCAAAATAGCTTGAAATCATGTTCATAAGGATGAGGAAACTCGATATAAACCTGTTCTAATTGGATATTTTGTTTGGGGTGTATGTGCAATTGAAAACGCCGCTGCCCATCCTCAGAAATAATCTTGTAATCTACGTATAACTCCTCCTCATAAGTGAATTTATTGGGAAAAGCTTCAATGGTCTTTCCATTATATTTAACAAAGGCATTAGGCATAGGAGAGGAGTTTTAGTAGTATTCAGTTTCAGTAGT
>JAHDBO010000213.1 GCA_020630355.1 Saprospiraceae bacterium | reverse complement strand
GCTTTTAGAAGGTAAACCCGACATTCAGCTGATAGTTTTGATTACTGATGAAATCCATTTGCTCAGAAGTTGAGTCGTTTTGCCCAGAAAGGTATTTCAATTCAAAAAAGAGTCCTTGCTTTTCAGATATCGGAAACGCTACCCCAAGTCCTGCCGAGAAACCTACTTCGATTGCGTTAACTGTCGCATCATAGGGATTATTCCCCTTGACATCATACAAGCCTGCTCCATTTTCAAATCTATATTCGGCAGTTTCTAGATAAGCAGAGTTACCAGTGGCTACCCCAAAGTAAGCTCCTGCCAAGATATAGGGTTTGGTTTTGGAAGAAGAAAAAGCATAAAGCACTTCCCATACCGTATAGGCTTGGTTGATTTTGATTTCGGAATTAAGCGTGATTGTCTCACCACTATTAGAAACACCCTCTGGAATAATGAAGGGGATTTCGCCTGTTTGGCTTCTATTTTTATAACCAAGTCCACCTCTAATATCTATTTTTCTACTCAAGGACCAATAGAGGTAGAAATTGGCGTCCACCCCAATGTTGCTTTCTGTTTTAGCCTTATCAAACAGCCCGTTATTGGTAGCGATGCTATGTGATGATATACCAAGACCGATGCCTAGTTTTACTTTTTTCTTCTTTTTTTCAACGAATAATCGTTTAGAATCAGCACCCAAACAAGTATTCAGCTTCTGAACAATACCTGCAATAGCTGCATCCGTAAATTTGGTTTTAACCAAAGCCCCTTCCTCACAGTTTCTTCTACGAAAAAGGTCTCCTAATTTGATTTTATAATTATTCTCTAGCAAATCAATCATTGATTGCTTTGTATCAGTTCGGAGGTAATAAAACTTATTTTGATATTGATAGAGCGGAGATGGGGCATCGTTGATTTGATGATCCAATCTATACAATTCAAAACGACCTTCAAGTAGTTTTTGTAAAAAAAGATGTTTAAAAAAGATACGTCCCTGGTCGTCTAAAAAAGGAATGGAATCAGCTTCGTACTGCTTGTTTTCAAAATAAAAAGATTGTACTTCTTCTGGAGAAAACTTTTGTACTTCACTAGATTGGTCTTTTTTGAATTGTACTGTTTCAGACAAGTCAATAAGTGCCGATTTACGGATTAGACCTTCGATTTTATTCCCGTCTTGTTTGATTATATAGCCGCTAGAATAGGATTTGTTTTGGGCAAATAAAATACTGCTCGTTAAAGAGAATAAAAGGAGTAGGTGGATGCGGTTCATTTGATATTCTTTTTGTAATTGCAAAGTTATAAAACTATTGGATATTGGTGAATCTATAATGGGAAATTTCCCAAAAAAATCCCTATACTAGCAGTCTAAATAAATCAAATTATTATGAATAAAGTCGTTGCCAATGCCCAAGCGGCAATTGAAGGCATCAAAGACGGAATGACCTTGATGCTTGGTGGATTCGGGCTTTGTGGCATCCCTGAAAATTGCATATCCGCTTTAGTAGAAGCTAATATCAGAGACCTAACTTGTATTTCCAATAATGCTGGGGTGGATGATTTTGGACTAGGTTTACTACTTCAGCAAAAACAAATCAAGAAGATGATTTCCTCCTATGTCGGGGAGAATGACGAATTTGAACGGCAGATGCTGAGTGGTGAGTTGGAAGTTGATTTGATTCCACAAGGTACTTTAGCCACGCGCTGCCAGATGGCCGGTGCTGGGATTCCTGCTTTCTTCACACCTGCTGGCTATGGAACGGAGGTGGCTTTTGGCAAAGAAGTCCGTTATTTCGATGGGAAGCCCCATATTTTGGAACATGCTTTTGAGGCAGAATTCGCCATTGTGAAAGCTTGGAAAGGAGACCGTTTTGGGAATCTAATCTTTAAGGGTACAGCCCGTAATTTCAATCCATTAATGGCGATGGCAGGCAAAATCACCATCGCAGAAGTTGAAGAATTGGTCGAACCAGGTGAGCTGGATGCGAATTTCATCCATACACCAGGTGTCTTTGTGCAGCGTATTTTCCAAGGAAGCAACTACGAAAAACGTATCGAACAAAGAACCGTTCGACCTCGTAATTAATTTGTAATTTTCCCAAGGAGTGTCCTTGGCAAACAGTGAAAAAGGAACAATTTTAAAAATCCATTCTTCACTAGACATTCTTCTATTTTCGATTTTAGCAACTGCAATAGGCTATAAATAATGATTTCCAATTTATTATCTAAAGACTAATTACTAAAATCTGATTTTAGAATAAAATCTACTATTAATTCTTCATTTTCCATTATTAATTATGTTAGATAAAAACGGAATAGCAAAAAGAATCGCACAAGAGTTGCAGGATGGTTGGTATGTCAATTTGGGCATCGGTATCCCTACGCTTGTTGCTAATCATATACCAAAAGACATTAATGTTGTATTTCAGTCCGAGAACGGTATCTTAGGAATGGGACCCTTTCCTTATGAAGGAGAAGAAGACCCTGATTTGATCAATGCAGGAAAGCAGACCATTACGGCGATGCCTGGCTCTAGTATTTTTGATTCTGCAACGAGTTTTGCCATGATTCGAGGGCGCCATATTCAGTTGACCGTCCTAGGCGCGATGGAAGTTGCCGACAACGGTGATATTGCTAACTGGAAAATCCCTGGTCGTATGGTCAAAGGGATGGGAGGAGCAATGGATTTGGTGGCTTCCGCCGAAAATATAATCGTTGCCATGATGCATACGAATAAGCGTGGACAATCGAAGCTGCTGCGTCAGTGTACACTGCCATTGACTGGTGTAAGCTGCGTCAAGAAAATCGTGACGAACATGGCGGTGCTAGAAGTAACGGACAAGGGCTTTAAGCTCCTAGAACGTGCGCCGGGCGTCAGTGTAGAAGATATTCAAAAAGCAACCGAAGGAAGGCTTATTGTAGAAGGTGAAATCCCTGAGATGAGCTTGTAAATATTTGGTCTTTAGGTATTGGTCTTTGGTCTTTAGCATCTTTCTAAAGACCAAAGACCAAAATTCTATAAGCCTTCTTTAACAAAAGCCTCAAAAACGGCTTGGTGCTTTTCCAAATCCATGTTTGGGGAAAGTGCTACCCGCACGATATAGTCTTTGTCGCCCTCCTTCGTTGTGCCTTGTGTGGAGGTTGCAGGTATTGTCCAATAACAGCCCTTAAGTTGTCCATAACTGACACAGTATTTGCTCTCCTCTGGTATTTCGCCAATCATCATTTTAATCAACCTGTGATTTAAGGCCCTTTTATAGGTTTCCCTTTCTGCTTCTGTATCGCCTTTAGTCGGCAAATCCAGAGAGAAAACGGAAGGCCTGAAACCTTGTTTTGCTAGCTCATCCGATACAAAATTAATCTTGGCACTAGGGAGTGTTTTTTTGATGAAACGTACGAAGGCATCCGTATTATGATAGGCCGCTTCGATACGCTGGAGCATCGATGGCATTTGTTGTGCTAGTATTTCGTATTGTAATGCAGTCGCTTCGTTATCACATATACTCAAGTGCAAAGCAATTTTATCCATCAGATGTGCCGCTATATTGTTTGCTACACAATAGCCCGCCGTACACAGGCCTCCACTAGGGAATTTTGAACCACTCGCATAAGAGACAGTCTTAACGTCAGACAAATAGCCATCTTCGCCTAGGAAATCAACATTGGGGCAAAAGGTCTGGTCTAGTATAAAGACAGGCTCAACGGCGCTCGTTCCTTTGAGAGTAGTACGTTCTGCATTTAGCGCTGCTTTCAGTTGGGCTAAATCGGGGACTTCCACTCTTGGATTGGTCGGTATTTCGGCGATGATATAGGGTACAGCGTCCATTTCGGCGACTTGCTCAAGCACCTTGTTGACACTCTGAACCATATCACTGCCACTATCGACGGGCAAATCCATAATCTCGACCTTGTCGCTACAAGCGGCGACACGTCTGGCTTGGTCATTGGTGCCTCCATAGCAGTTGGGCGGCAC
>JAHDBO010000212.1 GCA_020630355.1 Saprospiraceae bacterium | reverse complement strand
CGCCTTTAGCTTGCATAGCCCTTGGCGATGGCGTAGGGAAATCAGTAATTTATTAGCTGCCTTACGGCAAAAATTTCCGAATCAAACCATCCTTTTCACCAATATCCCCCCTATCAAATCTTTCCCTGCTTTTACGCCTTTGATAAAATTCGTGATTGGTAATCTCGGAGAAATATTTGGGGAAGAACTGGATTACCTTCTAAAATACCATCCTAACACCTTCTTTTATGCTCGAAAAATCACATTAGAAGATTGGGTTGACCGCCTAGGCATGGACGCAACACCCGAAGATTTTTTCAGCGATGGCGTACACCCTTCCCAACTAACTTACCAGACTTGGGCGAAGGATTGTGTAAGATTTATTCAAGCAGAAAAAATAGACCTATAGCTTCTTGACCATCTGCACATTGCAGCGAGCATAAGGTGTACTGCACCCAGAGATATGCTCAAAGCCCAATTTTTCATACAAGCGAATAGCGGGTGTCAATTGGTTATTGGTTTCAAGATAAAGTTCATCTACTTCCAGTGATTTTGCCTTATCTATCACTGCCTGCCCTAGTAGCCTACCGATGCCATACCCCTGTGCTTTGGGTGTCACCGCCATTTTCACCAATTCGTAATCATAATCCCGATTTTCTAGTTTCAACAGCGCACAAGTCCCGACAGGCTCACCATTGAGCAAAGCAATATAGATATGCCCACCTGGCTCGATGATATATTTTTGAGGATGATCCAATGCCTTGAAATCAGAAGCCTCCATTTCAAAATAATGGCTAATCCACTCCACATTCAAATCCTTGAAAGCGGCACAATATTTTTCCTCAAAATCTACGATTTCAACTCCATTGTTCATTCTTCCTTATTCACTATTTATTATAACTATCAATCGCTTCTTGCACAGCAATCGGGCGGTCTGTCGCAATAATATCTACCCCTTTATCTATGAGCTCATGATAGACCCGCTCCCCTCGCTTTTTTGCTTGTCGGTCGATGTTGCCAAGCGTCCCAAAGATGCAGGCAATCCCTCTATCATGCAAGGCATCATAAAGACTTTTGGGCGATTGGCGTGTCCCTGTAAAAGCAATGACCTTATCGGCTGGCGGTACATTTGCGGCCTCCCAACGACGCAATTCTTCCTCGTTTCGAATACTGACGCTCTGCATCATTTCTGGGGCAAGTTTGTAGAGTTTTCTCGATTGATTTAGAGAATAAGAAATGAGCATACAGTTTTCTTCTGCCCCAGCCTTACGGATAGCCTCTATCACATCTTCGTAACGTACCGAGCGTTTAATATCAACGGATAAAATCGCATTATTTTGCTTTGCCCAAGCCAATGTCGCATCGAAAGTCGGCACTTTATAGTCTGTCAAATTCCCTTTGTAATCTTTAAGTTGTAAGTCTAGCACTTTGCTCGACTTCATTTGATCCACTCGACCGAAACCATTGGTCGTTCTATCCAAGGCATCATCATGCATCAACACTAGGATGCCATCTTTAGTTGCTGCCACATCACACTCATAAATACCCGTCATTTTTCCACTCAGGTACTCGAAGGTTTCTAGGCAATTTTCAGGATAATTCACTAGTGTTTTCGCTCCCCTGTGTCCACTGACCAAGGTCGTCCTAAGTGGATGCTTCAACTGATAGACACTTGTAATACCATCTTTTTTATTATTTGTTTTTTCGGTTGGATTTACGACTTCGCTCGCTTCTTCCTGGGTCGTTTTAGGCGCTTCCAAACGGCAAGAGACCAATAGAAAAACAAGACTTAAAAGTCCAAGTGTATATTTGAAAATCACATTCATTATTTTATGTTTTGGATTAGAATTTCATTGCCATTAAACGTAGTACTTTCTCCGATTTTTTTAGCCAAAAGCGCTTTTGCTATAGGTGCATTTTTAGAAATACAGAAATGAGTTTGTCCTTGTATTTTGACCTTTCCCAGACCGATAGCAACGAAGTAAATCCCTCGATTGGTTTCTACCAGACTACCTTCTTGGACTTGTGTGGCGGCTGTCTTCAGTCCAATATAATTTAGCTTATTTTGTGCTGCTTCTGCTTTCAATAATTGCGCTGCACAATTGTCGATTTCAATCTGCATCATCGCTCGCCCTGTCTCGTATTTATCCCCTGCTGTACTTTTGGTTTCGTTGTTGCGAGATTCTTCTAAGGACACCAATCGCTCCTTGATAGAATCTATCTTAGTTTGGACTTGTTCGGCGCAAGCCTTGAACAGCAATTGCTTTTGATAATCTATTGTCAAAGGTTGATTCTTTACTACTAAAACTTCACTATTACCTTGTCGGCGTATACCAAATCGGAGAAGAATAAGCCCGTTCCTGTGCCCCTACCGGTATTTCATCTCCAAGCTCTAAGCCATTTTTCACAGCATCATAAGTACTCCAGCGAGGTGTTGGAATCTCTAAGACTCGAACATAATAGAAAGCGTTTTGACTTGCATCAAAATCGGGGTCTGTCCAGACAGAAGCAAGCTGAACTTCTCCAATATCATTAACCCAAGTAGCCGTACTGGCATCTATGGTATTACCAACAGGAGGTAGTTTTCCGTTTTCATCCAATAACCGACCGTCTGACCAAGCTACATTGTATATTTTCTCATAAGTCTCTCCTTCCTTCACCCATCCCTTGATAACTTGCACCCTATCCAGATTTGCTCCTAAGGGGTCTTTAGCTGCTACGATTATAAAAGTTGGTGCCTTATCTTGCGGCGCATTGGTCAAATCGCCACCCATCGGCACCCCTCGTTGATAACCTCTTTCTACATAATCTGCCGAAGAAACATCCGCTGGTGTAAAATCCCAACCACCAAAAAACCGAAGCTGAATCCTAGGCCCAGTCGTTCCGTAGACCTCCTTTCGGTACATTGCATCCCATATATCTTCCCTAGTATTGCTCTCTGCCCAAACCGCAGCATAGCCCGAAGACAAATACTGCCAATCTTTTCGAGCCTGACCATCTCCAAACATCCTCCCACGACCAAATGCACGTTTAGGATCATTTTCTTGTCGAGTAAACTTCCCGAACCAATTATCTTCATCAGAAGAAGCTAGAGCAGTATGAGAATCCGTAGAGCCTATCATGCCGAACTTATAAGGATTAACCCCAAGTGTCTTTTCCATCAGAATACCGTTTTTCAATGCACTACGAGAATACTCAAACTCCAGCATATCATCGGTTTTTTTCTTATTCAAAGGCATGTTTCCCATATCCCAACCGGCAATACCATAGTCTGCAAATTCATCGTCAGGAGATAAAATAGGGTGAGATTCTCCATCCCCCTTATACTGGGTCGTTTCTACCAGTGGCTCCCAGCGTGCACGATTAGCAGCATATTTCTTAGTCATTGGTTTACCTTCAAAAGTACTCAGCGGAAACATCCGTCCGTTGGAGAGATTTCCATTGTGCGGAATCGCTAATAATTTACCACCAATCATCTTTTCATACAGCCACATATAATCCCATAAATCCTCTGGGTTTTTACTCAACAGGGAGGAATAGGGTAGGATTCTACTTGCTTTTGTACCTCCATCTCGATAAACCACTACTCGATGTAAATTATCTCCATCGGGCATTGATGTCCATTCATAACCAATCAAAGAGGTAAACTGCCCTGGTGTGTAATGGCGTTCTGCTTTACGCAAATACTCTACCCAATTTTTATATAAAATACTGATACCAACCTCCCTGTTCAATGTTTCCTCAGAAAGCCGTCCATCGGCCATTGCTCTAGGCATTTCATTTCCTGCTTCGATACTTGATTCGATACCGCCCTTAAACATCCGCTGCCAACGTTGCATCAGTGTATCATGCATCAAGGCTGGATGTCCATTCAGAATCTCTTGCCCCATCCCAAAGCCCTCCGCATGGTCGGCGATCACCAGAAAATCCAGAGGTCGTTTGAGCTGAGCTTCTACACCAGAAGAAGCCG
>JAHDBO010000211.1 GCA_020630355.1 Saprospiraceae bacterium | reverse complement strand
ACAAAGACAATCCTCAATATTTAGCCTTAGCTAAAAACAAAATAAAAGGCTGTGCATTGGCGCAAAGCAAAAAAGAAGCGCTGCTAGAAATCAAGCGAGTAGAAGCACTGGAAGGACCGGTCAATTCCAAATACACGGAGATGTCTCCAATACCTTTTGGAGAGGGTCAAATCCTCTATGCTGGCATTGGTGCAGATGAGATGGTCGCTCAAAGAAACCAATCCGTTTATAGCCAATTATATACCGCTTCTGTGAGCGATTTCAACAAAAGCTCTAATAAAACGAACTTTTCCAATACTGTGAATCGAAAAGGGGCACATATTGGAAACGGTGCATTCTCGCCTGATGGCAATCGCTTGTATCATACCGTATGTGAAAGAGACATTCAGAACAATCGTGTGAAATGTCAATTGTACCTCAGCACCAAAGAAGGCGATAGCTGGTCGGCTTCCGAAAAACTAGGGGACGCTTATAATGTGGATGGTTACAGCAGTAGTACACCTTACGTCGTGTCTAGTGAGGATGGAAAAGATATTGTCTATTATTCGTCCAATCGTCCAGGAGGACAGGGCGATTTAGATATATGGGTGACGGATGGCAGCTCTCCTGTCAATTTAGGAACTACGATTAATACGGTTGGTACAGAGACAACGCCTTTCTTGCAAGCATCCGAAGGAAAAAGTCATTTGTTTTTCAGTTCCGAAGGGCATCCTGGATTTGGAGGACTGGACGTGTTTAGGGCAACTAAGACGAATAGTAATTTCACCTCATGGGGCAAGGTCAGCAATGTAGGGGCTCCTATCAATAGCCCTGCGGATGATTTGTATTTTGTTTCTAATCTTTCTAATAAGAAGCAAAGTTATTTTGTTTCTAATCGAGAAGGAACCAAGAGCGTCTCAAGTAAAACTTGCTGTGACGATATTTTTGCTGCCGAGTTAAAAGTGGATGCTTTTGCTAGTATGACCGGGATTGTTTATGAGGATAAAACGCCAATCGTAGGAGCAGTCGTTAATCTATACGAAGTAATTGATGGTAAAAAGCAATTGATAAAATCAATACAAACTGAGGCGAATGGTGAATTTAGGTTCAACCAATTGCCAGCGGGAAAACAATATCTAGTAGAAGTATCGAAAAAAGGCTACGAAGGCGACCAATATGAGTTTTCTACGGTTGGAATGGAAGAAAACAAGGGTTTTTCTAATAAATTTTATATCAAAAAACCAAAACCTATCAGCTTAGCGCTATGTGGTACGACCTATTCCGATAAGGGAGCAAAGGGGAAAAGTCCGCTTGGAGGTGTCAAAGTTGAGATTTATAAAATTGACCCTAGCACGCAAAAACAAAGTCTGGTAAAAAGTACGGTTTCTGATGCTCGTGGCCAGTATTGTTCGGATATTCCAATCGGATACCGATTCAAGGTAATGGCAACCGAATCCAATCACTTAACGGTATCTGATTTTGTCGATTTACGAAGCTATCAACCAAAAGGGAATGATGTACTGAAGAAAGATTTAGACCTTGTTTTGCAATACAAGCAAGTTGGTTTATCCTTTAAAATCGAAAATATTTACTACGATTTTGATTCTGCTACCCTTAGGGAAGAATCCATCACATCAATGTATAAGATTCTTTCTATTTTGAACAACAACCCTTCAATTGTGGTAGAAATGGGTTCTCATACAGATAGTAAAGGAAGCGAAACTTACAATCAGAGATTGTCTCAACAAAGAGCGCAAAGCGTAGTGGATTGGTTGGTCAAAAACGGTATTCCAAGCAGTAGATTGACCGCCAAAGGTTATGGTGAAAGTACGCCTGTTGCTGCCAATAAAAACCCTGATGGTTCGGATAATCCCGATGGTAGACAACTGAACCGTAGAACGGAATTTAAAGTTATTGGCTATGTCGATGGATTGAAGAATTAAGTAGAGAGCATATATGATAGAAAGACCTCCAAACTTCGTAAGCTAGGAGGTCTTTTTTTATTTTTAGAAATACTTACATAGCCCAATCAATCGGCTCTTGTCCTTGCTTAATCAGCAATTCATTGGTCGTCGAAAAATGGCCGCATCCTTGGAAGCCATTACCAGCAAGTGGAGACGGGTGGACAGACTCCAAAACGTGATGTTTCATCTCATCAATAAATGCTTTCTTCTGCTTGGCAAAATTCCCCCAAAGTAGAAATACAAGCCCCTCTCTCTCATCTGACAATCGTCGGATGACCGCATCGGTGAAAGTCTGCCAACCGATTTTTTTATGTGAGCCTGCTTTATTGTGTTCTACCGTCAACATCGCATTTAAGAGAAACACGCCTTGTTGCGCCCAAGCAGTCAAATCTCCATGGTCTGGTATCTTGAAATCATCTATAGTATTGGCGATTTCTTTATAGATATTTTTCAAAGATGGCGGTACTCGAACGCCTTTGGGAACAGAAAAGCTCAAGCCCATCGCTTGCCCTGGGTTATGGTAAGGGTCTTGACCGATTACCACTACTTTTACCTTATCAAAAGGGGTCAAATTGAATGCATTGAAAATGAGACTACCCTTCGGATAAATCACCTTCCCCGCTTGTTTTTCCTGTACTAAAAATTGCTTAATCGTAGCAAAATACGGCTGCTCAAACTCCTCTTTCAATACCGCTTTCCAGCTTTCTTCTATTTGGACATTGTTGACCTTTGACATATCTATTTTTTAAGCATGAACAGATTCGACCACCGACAATTTCTGGATGAGTTTTTTGATAAAGGACTCCCCTTTTTCTAATTGTTCGATGGAAATAAACTCATTGGCACGGTGCGCCTGGGCAATCGACCCTGGGCCACAAATGACCGATTCAAATCCGGCCAAAGCAAACTGCCCTGCCTCTGCCGCATAGGATACGGCATCCAGTTCGTAGACACCAGATAAGGCACGAATAAAAGCCACCACTTCGGCATCTTCCTTGGTATCCAACGGAGGGACAGGCGGATGATGTTCTTCTACCACAATTTTTGCGCCTTCAAATCGCTCTCTAAGCCGCAGTTCCAAATCAGCACAATAGGCTTCGAATTTAGTCGTAATCAGATGTAAATTATCGCTAGGAATCGTTCTATAATCTACCGTGAAGGTACAAGTATCCGCAATGACATTGGGCGCAATGCCTCCATTGACCATTCCGACATGGATAGAAGTATGATTAGGATGAAACCGCTCATCTATATTTTTTGCCGAAAGGCGCTCCATTTCCTGCTCTAGCCACATAATCAATCGAGCTGCCTCGTGCACCGCACTCACTTCTTGCTTAATGCGGCTACTATGCCCCGCCGAACCATGCACCGTTACTTTTTGGATGTAAATCCCTTTTTGCCCCACGATAGGCTGCATCATACTCGGTTCTCCGATGATGGCATATTTCGGTTTTTCGGTATAATAGTCTCGTATTGCTTCCGCTAGTTCCGTTCCCGCCAAACAGCCGATTTCCTCATCATAAGAAAAGGCAAAATAGATAGGAACAGATAAATTAGCCGCAACCAAGTCAGGTAATGCCGCTAGACAGCAAGCCAGAAAACCTTTCATATCACAAGACCCTCTCGCATAGAGTTTCCCTTCTTTTTCGACCAGTTGGAATGGATTCGTCTCCCAATCTTGTCCCTCTACTGGTACTACATCTGTATGACCAGATAAGATAACACCCCCATCTACAGCAGGCCCTATTCGGCAATGTAAAGATGCCTTTTTCTCTGCTTTGTTCTCTACTAAAGTCGATTGAATCCCAAACTGCTCTAAATGCGATTGGATATATGCTATAATTTCCAGATTACTCTCCCCCCCCAAAACTGGAAAGGCGACTAAATCTGATAATATTTCTCTTGCCGATTTTCTATTCATTTGAATTTAGATTTTAGATTGAAATACATATAGTTTCTCTGCCGCTCAAACTAAAAAAGTATCAAGTTCAAGTGTCAATCACAAGTTCAAC
>JAHDBO010000210.1 GCA_020630355.1 Saprospiraceae bacterium | reverse complement strand
AGGGGCGTTTTTTATATTTTTGACTAGATCAAATCGTCATAATATCAGCGGTCTTCGCTTCGACGAGTTTATCTACTTTTCCAGTATAGGTATCTGTTAATTTTTGAGCATCGGCCTCTTTGCCTTTGCCCATATCTTCAGGGTAGCCGTCTTTGACGGTTTGCTTGATGCTATTCATCAAATCTTTGCGAGCGTTTCGGATGCTCACCTTGGCTTCTTCTCCGTAAGCTTTGACTTGCTTTCCAATATCTTTTCTACGTTCCTCCGTTAATGGTGGAATAGAAATACGGATGATTTCTCCATCGTTTTGTGGCGTCAAGCCCATGTTCGCTTCGAAGATTGCTTTTTCAATAGCCCCTAATGCCGTCTTATCCCAAGGCTGAATAACAATTGTACGGGCGTCTGCTGTATTGACGTTTGCCATCTGGGGGATAGGCGTTTTAGAACCGTAATAATCTGCCATCACGCTGTTGAACATACTTGGACTTGCTTTGCCAGTCCTTACTTTGGATAGTTCACGAGTGAGGCGTTCTAGAGCGCCGTTCATGGAGTCTTCTGCCATCTCGGCATACATTGCTAAATCTTCTTCCATTTTAATTATGAATTTTGAATGCTAGATTTTGAACAAGACTACTGCCTAGCATTTATTACAATAGGTATAAGTGATTGTGCTTCCACTCTTCAAAAGCTACATCGCTGCAACGAGTGTTCCTACTGATTCTCCTTCTATGATTTTCAAAAGATTATCTTTTTTATTAATATCAAAGACAATAATAGGCAAATTGTTCTCTTGACACAAGGTGAAAGCGGTCATATCCATCACACTTAAACCCATACTGATTACTTTAGCAAACGAAATAGTATCGTATTTAGTTGCGTTGGGGTCTTTTTCTGGGTCTGCAGTGTAGACACCATCTACCCGTGTCCCTTTCAAAATGACATCTGCATTGATTTCATTAGCTCGCAGGGCTGCCGCAGAATCTGTGGTAAAATAAGGGCTTCCAGTACCAGCCGAAAAGATGACAACACGCCCTTTTTCTAGATGTCGAATTGCTCTTCTGCGAATATAAGGCTCTGCGATTTGCTGCATGGCTATCGCTGAAACCAATCGAGTATAAACGCCTTGTAGTTCAAGGGCGCTCTGGATGGCCATTCCATTGATAACGGTGGCCATCATGCCCATGTAGTCTCCTTGGACTTTTTCAATCCCTGTGTCTGCTGCTTGCAAACCACGGAAAATATTTCCCCCGCCGATAACGACAGCAACTTCTACTCCCAAGTCAATCAATTGTTTGATTTGATGGGCGTAGTGTTTGAGCATATCAGGATCGATTCCGAATTCCTTCTCTCCCATTAAGGATTCTCCGCTTAATTTGAGGAGGACTCTTTTATATTTTAAATCCGACATTGTATTCTGCATATTTGGTAGACAAAAATAGCAAAAAAAAAGAGCGAATTTTCATTCGCCCTTTTCTTTATATCGTCCTTTTAGCAACTTTGTATCTGATTAACCTAGCATGATATGTTTGAAACCAGTTACAGCCAAGCCACTATCAACAGTTTTTAAATAATCTTGAACAGATTGTTTGTTGCCCTTTACATAATCTTGGTTCAACAAGATACGGTCTTTGAAGAAGAACTTGTTCAATTTACCCTGGGCGATACCTCTCAATACCTGCTCTGGTTTTCCAGCGTTACGCTCTTCATTCTTAGCCGTTTCAAAAGCAATTTCCAATTCTTTGTCAATTACCTCTTGAGAAACCTCGTCTTTGGATACTGCGATTGGCTTCATCGCTGCGATTTGCATAGCAATGTTCTTGCCAGCTTCCTCTACCTTGTCTCCATTTTGGTTGAAACCAACAATGACACCTGCTCTGTAACCAGCGTGGATATAAGGTACTACTAGGTCAGCTTCAATATTGCTATAGTCTGCTATTTCAACCTTTTCACCGATAACACCCACTTGCTCTGTTACTTTATCTAGAATGCTCAAGCCATCTGCATAAGACGCTGCCAATAAAGCCTCTTTGTCTGCCGGGAAGTTTTCCAATGCAATCGTTGCAAAAGATTTTGCCAAGTTAATGAAGTCTTCATTCTTAGCAACGAAGTCTGTCTCGCAGCTCAAACGGATAACGATACCTTTAGTAGAAGCATCGTTTACCATAGCTACGACCACACCTTCTTTTGCCTCTCTATCGGCACGTTTCATAGAAAGTTTTTGGCCTTTCTTACGAAGGATTTCGATAGCTTTATCCAAATCACCTTCCGCTTCAGTTAGGGCTTTTTTGCAGTCCATCATTCCTGCACCAGTCATTTCCCGTAACTTTTTAACTTCAGAAGCACTGATTTTCATTTTTAACATGATTATTGTTTATAAAAAATGTTTCGATAATTGGTAGTTGGTATATAGTGTTGTTTTCTACTATATACCAACTACTAATTACTAAAATACTATTCTAAGCTGCGCTTTCTTGCTCTGATTTTGATTTTGGACGCTCG
The DNA here is from genome assembly GCA_020630355.1 of Saprospiraceae bacterium. Lineage (GTDB taxonomy): Bacteria > Bacteroidota > Bacteroidia > Chitinophagales > Saprospiraceae > JAHDBJ01. The sequence continues at coordinate 1,501 of JAHDBO010000210.1, read as the reverse complement.
TCCAAGCCTTTTTTGATACAGCTAACAGCATAGTCTGTAATCATTTTGATAGACTTTGACGCATCATCATTTGCAGGGATTGGGAAGTCAACTTGGTTCGGGTTGGAGTTGGTATCTACCATCCCGAAAGTTCTCAAGCCCAATTTGTGCGCCTCAGAGACTGCGATATGCTCGTGGTGAATATCCACGATGAAAAGAGCAGCAGGGATACGGTTCATGTTAGCGATACCACCCAATACTTTTTCCAATTTGTTGCGCTCACGCGTCAAGGTCAAACGCTCTTTTTTGGTGATGCTGCTCAAAGAACCGTCCGCCAACATCTTGTCGATGTTGTTCATCTTTTTGATAGATTTACGAATAGTCGCGAAGTTGGTCATCATACCACCCAACCAACGCTCGGTGACATAGGGCATACCAACGCTTCTAGCTGCTTCGGCAACAATACCTCTAGCTTGCTTTTTGGTAGCAACGAACATGATTTTCTTTCCAGAACGAGCGATTTGAGCCAATGCCTTACCAGCATCGTCCATGCACTCCAATGTCCTGTTCAAATCTATGATATGGATGCCTTTTCTTTCCATGAAGATGTAAGGCAACATCTTAGGGTTCCACTTTTTCTTTAGGTGTCCGAAGTGAACCCCTGCATCCAACAAATCCTTGTAAGAAGGTTTACTCATGATATATATTGAATTGTAGGATTTTTAAAAATAATTGCTTTAATAAATGTCCAATACAAAAAGCGATATTAACGCTTGCTGAACTGGAAGCTCTTTCTTGCTTTTGGTTTACCGTATTTTTTACGTTCAACCACTCTCGCATCACGAGTCAACATTTTTTGAGCTTTCAAAGCAGGTCGGAACTCTTCGTTGAGTTTGACAAGTGCACGCGCTACGCCTAGCAATAGTGCTTCTGCTTGTCCTTTGAAACCACCACCTCTTACATTAACATTGAGGTCGTAGATGTTTTCTATTTCTAGCAATCTGAAAGGAGATGCCACTTTCTGCTGGATATGTGCTTGAGGAAAGTATTCTTTGTAATCTTTACCGTTTACCAAGATTTTACCTTCACCCTTTTTCAAATACACCCTAGCGACAGCCGCTTTTCTTCTTCCTATGGCATTGATCATTTCCATATTTGATGAAATTCGATGTTTTGGAATAGTCAAAAAAAATTCTCGATTTTTGAGACAATAGTGAAGTAAAATCGATTGATAATGAGATTTTATAAACTATTTCTCAAAATCCCAATCGGGGGATTTTTTTGACCAGTACTTATTAATATTATTTCTTTATTTCTAGCACTTCAGGTTGCTGTGCTTGGTGCTTATGCTCTGTACCAGTATACACGAACAATTTTTTAATCATCTGATTAGCCAATTTGTTCTTCGGCAACATGCCTTTAACTGCTTTTTCAATAATAGCTGTTGGTTTTTTATCCAACATTTCCTGTGCCGTTCTGGTCTTCAAACCGCCAGGGTAGCCAGAGTATGATTGATACTCTT
>JAHDBO010000209.1 GCA_020630355.1 Saprospiraceae bacterium | reverse complement strand
GAAAGACGAGAGGCGAGCAGTTCTTTTTTGTGAACAATCGTTTTATCAAAAGTGGTTATCTCAATCATGCAATCGTGAACGCTTTTGAAGAGATTTTACCAAAGGATACTTATCCTTTGTATGTGATTTTTATAGATATTGACCCTTCCAGAATTGATATTAACGTTCACCCGACCAAACAGGAAATTAAATTTGACGATGAGCGATTGGTTTATAATTATCTGAAAGTAACGGTGCGCCACGCTTTGGCACAACATCATGTGACCCCTACTTTGGATTTTGAAGCAGATGATGCCTATCTCAATCGCTACTCCAAGCCTAAAACAGCCACCAATCCGAGCAAGGAGAATCAGGCAAAGCCGCAGGTATTGTCTTCTAAAATGAATGAAACTTCAAGTTCATCCGAGTCCGTTAGGCAGAATAATAACCTGAAGAATTGGCAAAAGCTCTATGATGGCTTAGATGATATAGATTTTTCTGATAAAGAAGATAATCAAGAAGAAGCGAGTGCCCCCCTGATTATCAAAAGTAAAATGTCGGAAGGGAGAAGCGATGAAGCACTTGTTTCTGCGGAGCGGAAAAAACCCTACCAGATTCATGCGGCTTATATCGTCAGCCAGATAAAATCAGGCTTTATGCTTATTGATCAGCAGTCGGCACATGAGCGCATTTTGTATGAAAAATATTTGAATGCTCTTAGCAACCAAGAACCACTTAGCCAGAGGGAATTGTTCCCGATTACAATCAAGCTAAGCCTAGGCGATGCAGAACTATTGAAGCCGCTATTGCCACAAATCAATCAAATGGGCTTGGACATTCAAGAGTTTGGGCAAGATGCATTTGTGGTGCATGGAATGCCTGCTGAGCAAAAAAACACGAATGTAGAAAAATTGGTGGAAGGCTTGCTAGAGCAGTTTAAGCAAGATTTGCATTTGGATATGAATATCAATGAGCGATTGGCGTATTCTATGGCGAAAACAGCCTCGATAAAACGAGGACAAAAAATGGAAAAAGAAGCCATGCAGGCTCTCATTGACCAGTTATTCGCTTGTGGGATGCCCTACAAAAGTCCAAGTGGTAAAAAGTGTTTTATTACTTACGATTTGGGCGATTTGCAGAAAAAATTTGAAAATTAGTCTTGTTTTTGAAAGATTAGCCTTGTTTTGGTGTTGACTAGTAGAATAGAAAGTTATAATAAAAATGTTTGGAAATAGACTGACAGATGCGGTCAAGCATCTATTGATAATTAATGTCCTCGTTTACTTTGCCACGTTAATCCTCTTTGGAGAACCATCTAGAGAGGCTGTGAACGGCTTGATTAATGAACGAATTTCTGATTTCACAGAATTTGGCAAGTACATGCTTGCGATGTTTTATCCTACTTCAGATTTTTTTAAACCCTATCAGATTGTCACGCACATGTTTATGCATGCTGATTTTGGGCATCTATTTTTTAATATGTTGGGCTTGCTTTTTCTAGGGCCAGCGATAGAGTACGCTATGGGGAAAGAACGTTTTTTAGCATACTATTTTTTGACAGGATTGGGGGCAATGCTCTTGTACTTAGGCGTGCGTTTTATTGAGTTGAATTATATGGGCGAGTCACCCTTTGCGGCCAATGTTCCCATGCTAGGAGCATCTGGGGCTGTTTTTGGCGTTTTTGCGGCATTTGCGATGTATTATCCAGAGCAAAAGTTACAATTATTGTTTCCGCCCGTCGCATTAAAAGCCAAGTATATGGTGTTGATCATGGGCGCTTTTGAGTTGTTTTTTGGCTTATCGCCCATACAGACAGGAGTGGCGCATTTCGCTCACCTAGGAGGGGCTATCGTTGGCGTATTGATTATTCATTTCTGGTATAAACGATATAGAAGGTAATCAGATAACTTTATTGAGATTTGGACGTTAGCTTAGTATATCGTTTATCCACCATGACCCATCAATAATTATAAAAAAGATATGTTCAATTCGGTCATAGAAGATATTAAGAGGGAGTACAATTACGGCAATATGGTCACGCGCTTGATTATATTGAATGTCGCCATTTTTCTGGGTGTCAATGTAATGATGTTGGGCTTTCGGGTGTTGAATGCTTGGGAATTGCCCAGTATTTACACAGATATAGTCCATTTCTTTTGTGTCTCTTCGGATTGGTGGCACAACCTGACACATCCTTGGGTTTTCTTTAGCAGTATGTTCTTGCATGAGGGTTTCTGGCATATCCTCTGGAATATGCTTTTTCTCTATTGGTTTGGGACCATCGTTCGTGATTTTTTAGGAAACCATCGGATTCTGCCGATTTACTTGCTATCGGGATTGGCAGGTAGTTTGATTTATTTTGCTACAGCAAATGTACTGTCCTACACGACGGGTAATTCCTTTGCGCTCGGAGCTTCGGGGGCTGTAATGGGGATTGTCGTTGCAGCAGGAGCAGTTGCGCCTGAATATTCCATGCGCTTATTATTTATAGGGGATGTCAAATTGAAATACATTGTACTAGCAGTATTGATAATTGACTTGATAGGTTTGGCACATAATAGTAATACAGGCGGCCACTTTGCTCACTTAGGTGGCGCAGCGATGGGTTTTCTGTTTGTACGTCAATTACAATCAGGGAACGATATGGGGATTGTCGTCCAAAAAACCATCGATTGGGTCACGGGCTTATTTTCCCGTAAGGAAAAGAAAAGAAAAGGACCACGAGTCGCTTATACCAATCCAACTTTAAAGAAAAAATCAACTAGAAAACCAACTCGGGCAAGTGAGGTTGCTGATGATAGGACACAAGAAAAAGTAGATGCCATACTCGATAAAATAAAACGTAAAGGCATCGATAGCTTATCGCAAGAAGAGAAAGATTTCCTCAATAACGCCAGTAAGGAAATCAAAAATTAGTCATAGAACGCCATTCCTTTTGAGAAAATTCACTCGGTCTATCCTACGTTTATTGAGTATTGGGGCAGTTGTTGCTTTAGGACTGAGTTACCTGTCTGCTTATGTCAGTCCTGAAGATTTCTGGCCCTTGTATTTTGTCGGGCTGGCCTATCCTTGGTTATTGTTGACGAATTTCATCTTCCTGTTAATCTGGTGCTTTTTTAAAAAATGGTACGCTTTATTGCCCTTGTTATGTATTCTATTAGGGTGGGGGCATCTGACTACATTCGTAGGGGTAAATCCTAGTAATGGTGAAGGTAAGTTGAGGGTGATGACCTATAATGTAGGCCTGAAAAAACAGATGAAATACAAGGAACGAACGGTTTTGATGGATAAAATCAAAGCAGTTTATCTGGATGCCAAAAATGATGTCGTTTGTCTGCAAGAAATTACTCCAGTGGATAAATATTATGCATCTACTTTAGAGGAAGCTAAACGCAAAGGTTTTCAATACTACCATCGGATAGCAAATACTTCCCTGACTATTTTATCAAAATTCCCTATTCAAAAATCTGGAGCATTATCTTTTCATGGCAGGGCGAATGGAGGGATTTATGCGGATGTAAAAGTGAAAGGAAAAACGCTGCGAGTTTATAATCTGCATCTGGCTTCAAATAGTGTGACGACAAGTACGAACAGCTTGATTAAGGAGGGGGACTTACAGAAAAAAAGTACTTGGGCTGAAATAACGGGAGTATTGCGTAAAGTAAAAAGAACATCGATTGTTAGGGCAGGGTTGCTTGGGGAGATAAATAAACACATAGGGCTGGCTCCTTATCCAATTATCATCTGCGGCGACTTCAACGATACGCCCCAGTCCTATACTTATCAGCAAATCAAAAACAACAAACAAGCTGCGTTTCGAGCGGGTGGCTTTGGTATAGGTTCTACTTATGCGGGCGCAATTCCAGCCTTGAAAATCGACCATATCCTAGTAGATGAATCGCTGGATGTCGTAGATGCTGAGGTTATTCATACCGATTTAGGCGACCATTATCCACTTGTAGCCGAAATTGACTGGTAAGTAGTGTGACACAAATAAACATACACATTCCTTTGGGCGATTTTTT
>JAHDBO010000208.1:1645-4012 GCA_020630355.1 Saprospiraceae bacterium | reverse complement strand
GCGTTCTGTTCGGTGATTAATTGGTTTTTTTCTGCCAATGCTTGATTGCTTTTTTGTTTGATTCGATAACTTCGGTATAATAGAAAAGCCAATAATCCAAAAGCTGCTAAACTTCCTAGCAAGATATTCCGTTGTGTTTGCTGTCGCTGAATATCCGCCTCAAAAGCGGCTTCTTTTTTAGCTTGAACGGCGGCGATTTGCTCTTTCTCTTTTCCAAATTGGAAGGATAATTCTGAGGCAGTTACCTGCTTAATATTATTGGTATTTAGTAGGGCATTGTTTGCTTGGGTATTTTGCTCTAAGTAGGCGAGTGCCTTGCTTGTATTTCCTTGTTTTTTGGCGATTTGGTAGAGCGTCTTAGAGGCGGACTCTATTAATGCCTGTGACTGGTTTTTATTGGCGTAAGCCAAAACTTCTTCTCCATATTGCTTAGCTTGGTTATAGTTGTCTTGTTGATAAGCCAACTTGGCTAGTGCCGCTTTAGCTTGTATGACGTGCTTGTCTACGATGCTCAGCTCTAGTGCTTTTTTAAAAGTGGTTCTTGCTTTGGTTTCATTGCCCATCGCCAAGTAATATTCTCCTAAGACAGGATAAATTTCAGAGGACTGTAACTGTGCTTTTTCCCTTTCAGCCAACTGAAGCGCTGATTCGAGTATTTCGATTGCCTTCTTAGTTTCGCCTTGATGTTTATAAAATTCGGATACGGAAAGCCTAGTCAAAATCAATTCATCAAATCTACTCGTAGAATCTGCAATAGCTTCTGCTTTGGTATAATATTCGATAGCTTTTTTGTCATCTTTTATCGCTGCAAAACAATCTCCTAAGTTTCGGTATCCGATCAATAATTGCTCTTGATTACCTTGTTGTTCTGCTGCTTCGATAGCCCTATAGGTATAGTCTAGCCCCTTCTTCAAATCACCCGTTTCAATCATACCGACTGCTATGGAATTGAGAATGTAATTGCCTACATAAGGAAAGTCTTTTTCCTTTGCTATTTTTTCTAAAGTTAATAGAGAATCCAAACCAAACTTAGTGTTTTGGTCTTGGAGAATAGTCGCTATATTATAGGAAGCGATGACCTGATATTCAGGGCAACAACTAGAGATTTTCATGGTTTGCAATGCTCTTTCAAAAGTAACTTTGGCTAAATCAGTTTTTCCTAGCGAACGGTAAACCACTCCTAAGTTGCTTAAAGCCCCTCCTTTATAGCCATAGTTTTTGACCTTATCTGCCATTTTAATGGCGACTTTGAGTTCTTTTATCGCATTATCATAATAGCCTGCTTGATACATGGCATAACCTCGTATGGAACGTATTTGTGCAGCTAATTCGCTGTTGCCTAGTTCGACATACATATTGGCCGCTTTGTCATACATATCGAGTGCAGTGTCAAAATTGCCACTAGAACGTTCGAGTTCTGCCCGGGTATCATAGTAATTGGCCCATGCTACATCTAACTGACTTTTTTCTGCCAATTCCTTGAGTTCATTGCTGTATTGCTCCGCTTTTTTAAAATCCCTATCCAATACATTAAATATCAAATCAGCATACAGATAGGCCTTAGTTGTATCATTGTCGGTAGTCTGTATGACTTGATAAATACTATCAACATTGGTAGCATACAAAGAGCTGACGAAAAGGAATAGGATAACTGATGAAAGCAATCGTTTCATAGGAAAGTAGTTTTAAGAATTGAACTCAAGTATGTTTAAGGGAAAATCAGTTGAGTATCGTAAATTTAGGGATTATTTATTTTTAAAAAACCAGAAATGAAAAAAATCTTGTTATTGAGCTTATGCTGTTTGAGCTTGCAATTATCTGCTGACCCGTGGAATGCATTTAGCAAAAAAAACGCCGAAGCTATGATGGAATACCTCAAGCAGAATCCTTATGTCTTAGATTATTGCGACTGTTGTGATGCTGATGGAAAATATGCTGCTGAAGTATACCTGATGAAAGTGCTTCGGGTGTATATGGTTGCATCAGAGTGGTCGGATGGGAAATATGCAGTTAAAATGGAGGTACGTCGAATTGCGAAGATTCCTTATTATGATGCAAATGGGGTAGAGCCCGAAAACGCAATGAAAGCGGATGAGAAAGTCGAAACAGTCGATTTGACGATGAATTATACGCGAGGTTTTTCTAGGTCGACTAAGTTGGCGACCCATTTTCATGAACTCGTAGAATATGAGCATTTCAATAATAATGAATTAAGAAACTGTCGAGAGGCGGTTGCTTATCCGAATCCTTTTGAGGCAGATTGCAAATTTTATGACAGGGATTATATGGAGTGGTATCGATTGAATTTTAAGTAAGTTTAGTAGGATGAAAAGCGCAAGATTTGAAAAACTAAGAGCGCTATGATTA
>JAHDBO010000208.1:0-1545 GCA_020630355.1 Saprospiraceae bacterium | reverse complement strand
TTTACGAATCTACTTTTCTTCTTTTTCTTTTTGAGGGACATTGACTTCGATTCTTTTATCCCGATTGGCTAATTCCCAAGTGGTGTGGAAGACCAAGCGAGCGATAGATTCCATTTTGTAAAAATTGATTTTATCAACGGTATCAGAAGTTCTGTGGTAATCTTTATGCGTTCCATTAAAGTAGAAAATGGCAGGAATCCCTTTTTCAGCAAAATTATAATGGTCGGAGCGGTAGTAGTAGCGGTTGGGGTCATCTTCCGCATTGTAGGTGTAGTCTAATGTTAGATTTGTATATTTTTTATTCGCATTTTCATTGATGTCATGCAGTTCGGTACTCAATCTATCCGAACCAATGACATAGATGTAATTAGGCTTGTCCTTGTGTTTGTCATCCACACGTCCAACCATATCTACATTAACATTGGCGACTGTTTTTTCTAATGGAAAAATTGGTTTTTCAGAGTAGTATTTTGAACCTAGCAAGCCTTTCTCTTCGCCTGATACAAGCATGACTAAAATACTTCTTTTAGGACCGAATCCTGCTTTTTTCGCTTTTGCAAATGCTTCGGCAACCTCTAGAACACTGGACGAACCAGAGCCATTGTCATCCGCACCATTGTAGATGTCATCTCCTCGTTTTCCAAGATGGTCGTAATGTGCTGTAACGACTACCACTTCTTCTTTTTTGTCAGGGTCGCTCCCTTCGATAAAGCCGAGCACATTTTCACCAAAAAGACTTCTTTCACTCTTTTTTTGGATGATTTTTATGTCCGTGTCCAAAACTACATTTTTGGGTTTTCCTTTCCTTTGGATGTACTTTCTAGCTTTGATTACTTTGCGTAATTTCTTACCTATAATTGCCTTCGCCATTGTGGTAGAAATATAGGCAGAATTGGCAAAGTCTGTAGCAGGTCTTTCTCTTCCAAGACTCATTCTACCACCTAGTAGAAAACGGCGGTATCTATCCACATAAAAGTTGACATTATTTTCTATAAAAAGAACGGTTTTGACCCCTCTTTTTTTGGCTGCTCGTAGCTTATTTTTATAATCAAGTGTCCAATCTGTCACGTTTTCGGTCCCAGTCAAATGAGAGATACTATCTTTGTCTAAAGGCTCTCCTTGGTAAATCAATATTACTTTTCCTTCCACATCCACACCTTCGTAGTCGCTGTAGGCTGGGTCATCAATGCCATAACCAAGAAAGATAACCTCGTCTGTCTCAATCAAAGGCTGATTGTTATTGCTAGAAGGAAAAGCATAGAAATCCCTCATAAACTTGAAGTCTTCTCCTTGTACGGTCATGTTGATTTCGTCCCAAGAATCATAGTTGAAGCCTATTTTTTGATAATAAGAACCATCTACAATAGCAGGTAAACCCAAAGACTTGAAATGGTCAGCAATATATTGAGCGGCTTTTGCTTGTCCAGGCTGCCCCGTTTCCCGACCTTCCATCGCATCTGAAGCGATGATGGAAAGGTGTTTTTTTAAATCTTCACTGGTGATAGTATTGGCAAACTCATCAGCGTCATCGAGGTAAGTTACTGG
>JAHDBO010000003.1 GCA_020630355.1 Saprospiraceae bacterium | reverse complement strand
AATTGGTGATAGTCAGGGACGGCGGTAATGTGATAGAATTGCGCTTAGCAGTAATAGAAAAAGTAGTTTACCCAGCTTCCGAACCCGTTGATTGGCGGACGTATCGAGATTATTTTAAGTAGAATATTAGATATTATTCTATGTTCGATTTTGGTAAAAACAGTAGGCTATAAAAGAATGATTTTCAATCTAATATCTAAAGACTGATTGCTAATATCTGATTTTACGATAAAATCTAATGTATGCTTCCAATGTAAATTCAAAAAACAAATGCCTCGAATAGTAATTCTGGACGCTTTCGTGTCGAATCCAGGTGATTTATCATGGAATGTCTTCGAAAGTTTAGGGGATGTGGTGTTTTACAATAATACCTCCCCTGATTTAATTGTTGCTCGCTTGCAAGGTGCAGAGATTTTAGTCACCTCAAAATGTGTGATAACCGATAAAATACTAGCTCAGTTACCCGAATTGAAATTTATATCAGTATTGGCAACAGGGTATAATAATATTGATATTGCTTCAGCAAAACGAAGAGGAATCAAAGTGAGCAACGCAGAGGGATACAGTACAGCCGCAGTAGCCCAGCACGTTTTTGCTTTGATTTTACATTTCACCAATCATGTGGATTTACACAACCAAAGTGTACAAGCTGGAGAATGGTCTGCCAATCCCAATTGGAGCTACTGGAAAAATCCCCTGACCGAACTTCAAGCCAAAACTTTGGGTATTTATGGCTTAGGCAGAATCGGAAGGGCTGTAGCTAAAATAGGATTAGCATTTGGCATGAAAATCATAGCAACAAAAGCAAGGCCTCCTAAAAACGATTTAGAAAATATTCAACTTGTATCCGAAGAAAAGCTATTTGAAGCAAGCGATTTTCTAAGCTTACACGCCCCTCTAACTCCTTTGACGAAAGGTATTGTAAATGTAGAGACTTTGTCTAAAATGAAACCTTCAGCTATTTTGGTCAATACCGCCCGGGGCGGACTGGTCGTCGAAGAAGATTTGCAAAATGCTTTACTTCGGAAACAAATTGCGGGAGCTGCACTAGATGTTCTGTCCTTAGAACCCCCTAAGGAAAACCACCCTCTCATCGGTACACCCAATTGTATTGTCACGCCTCACAATGCTTGGGTAGCAACAGAGGCAAGGGAGCGATTGCTGTCGCAGGTTCATCACAATATTCTAAGGTACCTTCGAGAATCAAAAGGGAATGTTGTCTGATTTTTTGACGGTTTCTTAGAGACCGTTTTTTTCGATTTCTTGTATGGCCTTGACGTGTGCGTCAGCAATTTTCTGGCGGTACTTATCTTGCATGAGCAATTTAGCTTCTTTTGGATGGTTATAGAAACCATTTTCGGTGAGTACGGAAGTCATTTTAGTTTTTCGTAAAACGTACAGTTTTTTGGTAGCTTTTATATTTCTGTTTTTCCAACCAGTGGCTTGGACGATGTGTTTTTGGAATACTGTTGCCAGTTTTTTGCCCTTGTTGCTGCTTTTGTAAAACCAAGTTTCAATGCCTTTGGCAGTCGTAGAAGTTGTCCAATGTTTGGAGGATTGAGCAGGTGCCGCATTGGCATGAATCGAGACATATAATTTTGGTAAATCAGAAGACTTACTATTGGCTCTTTTTACCCTTCCCGCTAGGAAATTATCAATTTTCACCTCGGGTACGACGTTAAAATAGGCGATGCCGAGCTGGTCTAACTGCTCGGTGATTCTTCTAACTATATCTCGATTAAATTCATATTCCAAAAATTGACCACCCCCTTCAAAAACAGGAGAACGCTTCCCCTTGGTAAACTGACCGTGCCCATTGTCCAAACACCACAAAAAGCGTTTTTTGTGCTGCACTTGGACTGTGGTTTCTTCTTCTGTATCTACTGCAGTCTCTTCTTCCGAAGGCTCGACTTCTACTGGGGTGGCTGGGGGCAAATCGTTGCTTGAGGTATCTTCTTCAGTATGGGTGCCCTCTGTTCCTCCAACCGAATCTTCCATATCGTCACTCATGCTAGGCACATCAGGGATTTTAATTTCAACTACAACGGTCTCTGTATCTTCATTCAAATCAGCTCCGTCCTGAGGCAATTGAGTATCTACAAAAATGTCATCCAAATTATCAAAATCATCATCAAAAGCCTCAAATTCATCCTGCGGGTTGGGAAGTGGAGTTGGGACTGTTTCTTTCGCCCCAAAAATAGAGGCAAATAAGTTTTTAATAAAATCAATGAATTTTTGCATATTAAGGCAGGATTTTTGGTTGTTAATTGGGGTTATTTCATAACAAATATAATATTTAGTACGTATAATTAGAAGAATGATTTTCTAGCAACTCAATCAAATGCAACTAAGCTGGAAACTGCTGTTTTTTTTCCTTGTTTTACTGTGTGCCGTCAATGGGACAGCACAAGATCTCAATGCTTTTGTATTGGTCGATGGTCTTGAACAAAAAGCGGCTGATGGTAAGTTGAGGGCTATTCGGGACCTTGGTTCTTTGCTAGGAGGGGCCGAAGATGAAAAAGTAAAAACTGCCATTCTTAAAAGATTGATATTAAGAGATTCTACTATCCAGACTTTCAACGGTTTCGATAGAGAGGCTTTTCTTTCGTTTTATTATGAAAATGAAAGAAACTTCCAATATTCGCCCATCCTAAAAGCCTTTTATGCCAAACCGCTCGAAGAATGGGAGTCACCTGTTTTTCAAATAAAACCTGACAATGGCCTATCGCCTAGTATTTCTGAATTGTTGAGGCGACACGAGAAAGGTGATGCTACTGCGCTAGAACAGCTCGTTTTTAAAAATGAAGAAAAGGCATTCCAAGCCCTTCAAACTTTATTGCATGGACGTGCCTTGGATTCGGATACATTTATTGCATTAATAAGGCAGGGTTTTGATGAGTCCTTATTTGACATAGTAGTGGATGAGGTGACCCAAAATAATATTGAAATTGATGCAGCATCTAAATTGTTATCGGATTTAGTTTTTGAAGAACATCTGAATTTAGGAACATTAAGTCAGAAAAAAAACGAAGCGGGTAGTTATAAGGATTTGCGTTTAAAAGGCTATCAGGCTCGGATGGGGATACTGCCAGCCGCATTTGAGGAACAAGTGGATTTCTTTGCATTGGTCATGGCAGAGACACCCTTAGATTCTGAACTATGGAATGCAGCTTTTATAGATATGATAGGCACACGCCATCCAAGGGCGCTTTTTTATTTGAAATGCAACGCCTTTTTGGCGAAAAAAAAGAAGGAAACGCAGACCGTACTAAAGCTGGAGAATGCTATCAAAAGATTGACAAGACTAGATATAAATATAAAGGGTGATGCCAAACAAGCGCTTGTTTATTGGGCAAAACATCACACAGACTATGACTGGGATAAAAACGAAGGAGTTTTCATCAATAAAAAATTGACAAAGGAGCTGAATAAGTCCTACGAACGCCTATTTAGGCGATTGAGCGCAAAGGATGGAAGTGTGGCACTGCAGGCCTATCAACAGTTGATTGAAGGCGAGCCCAAGCAAATCATCCAACTCAACCGAAAATACAAAAATGTTTTGCGCTCGGTACACCCTTCTCTTCCTTCTTTTCGGTATGCTTATTTAGAGCAGTTGGTGAAGTTGTCTAATTACATGCAAGGCAAAGGGGTGAACCTTACAACGCCTTCCTTTTTATCTGTTCACTTGGATAGGCTCAAAGCGGATATTTCTGTAAAAGAACGCTTTCAAAAAGAAAACGAACTAATTGAAAAACTAAGTTTTGATGAAACGACTTACCTAGAGCTAGAAGCATTGATTCATAGTAAAAATATGCCCTTCGGATATAGTGCTTCCAGAATTTTAGATAGGGTTTATGGCCGTGATTGGCCTTCGATTTTAAATGATTTGGATGCCTTTGAAACCTACTTGATGAAATCAATTTATTTTTCGGAGATAGGCGTATTGGGGACTTGTAATTTGTATTTGAAACGGATTGATTTTGAAAAAGAATCAATGCGTAAATTATTATCTAAGATTAAAAATTCTACTACTGAAGAAGCATTGTTTAAGAAAATTGAACAGTGGCTAGAGCCAGATGATAAACAGGGATTGCCCCCCGTTTTTTGGGAGTCAGTAGAAATATTGAATCCCAGTGATTTGAAAAATCTACCTTCGCCCAACCCCCAAGAATTAGAAGAATTAATAGGGGGGGTATTCCGCTCTGAAGAGCCAAATCAAATACGGGCCTGGATGTCCTTTCTAAAGCAAAAAGAAAACGTAGCATACGTTCCTTTCATGATGGAATTGTTGAGTCAAGACGGCTTCCCAGAGCAAGAGTTGAAACAACAAATGGCGATTCAAGTATTAGAAAAAATCTATCAATATTCTTTTAAAAAGGAAGGGAAAAGCAGGCTAGATACAAAGGCCCAATGGCTTGATTTGTGGCAACTAAAATCGAATGAGTACAAAGACTGGGGGAAGTCTTTCTTTGAGCAGCAATTGGAGCAAATCAAAACGGCCGCTTCCGTTGATTCTAAATTGCTTAACCAATTATTGGAGTCAGAGTATTTTGAGGAGGAATATCGAGCATTGATGTTAAATTCTATCAGCAAACTGAAACAAAAGGAAAAGGTATTTCGCTTGAAATTGAAACCTAAAATGACCTTGAAAGAGGCGAGTCAATATCTAGGGGAAATAGAATTTTCTTACAAGAAACTAGATGATATTGTAAAAATATTAAGCACGGAACAACCTAATGATTTTCTAACTTATTTGGAGTCCAAAATGACCAATTATAGCGCTTTTGAAAAAGGGTATGTCTATAACAAGCTATTTAAACAGGCATGGTTTCAGGCTTTTGCCAGTTATACGGATAATCAGGAGTGGAGGGGATCAATAACCAAGTTTCTAGAAGCCTACTTGGCAAAAAGCAATTTTCTAGGAGAGTATGAGGAGTATCAGTTGTATTGGCGGTTGTTTGCTCTGAAAAACGGACAAGCTCCATTTGAAGTACAAATCAAAGCACTCGACAAAGAAGCCGTACCAAAAGGGGCAAAGGTTTTAGTGCTTCAAGATTTGTTGAGTAAAGTACAGTTTGAGGCTTTGGGGGAGGTCTTGCCTTATTACGATTTGATGGAGTCGATTGAAGCAAATATGGCAAACGAATTTTTGTCTAGGGAATTTGGTCTGCCTATTTTTTTTAAAGAAGATGCCAATTCTAGAATAGTGTTTTTGAAGGATTATAAGCAGTTGTCCAAGTTTGATTTGTATCAAAAAGCTTTAAGGGATTTTGGGCTTGATTTTCTAAACAAAAAAGGAATGCTCGATTTCAATAAAATTGATGATATTTTACGCTTTGATGCCATAGAACCGTTCTCCAATACTAGCGGTGGTCGCAGGGATTATTATGTGTACGGTGTGATAAAATTGCTTGAACTGCATTTCGACACTAGACTTGGCTTTCATGAAAAACTCAACGAAGACCAGCTATTCTATACTTATACCTCACAAAAAAGGGCGAAGGCTTGGCGGCAGTTTTTACTAGAAAACAAACACATCCAAGGCTCAGATAAGACTTCTTTCTATCATTAGCTCTTAAATCAAATCTTCTTTATCCCAGTTATTGTTGTAGTCATCGATTGCCTTTTCTGGCAAATCTCCTTCCAAATCAAGCGTATTTCCAAATCGCTCCGCTTCCACTTTTTCTCCAAGATAATAGCTTAATTGCCCTTCATAATCGACTACCCGTAGCGATTGGTTCTTAGATTTGTCCTCGTACAACCACTGTGTGATGGATACGTGCCCATTCATACTACTATTAAAAGCAAGGCCCGTTTTCTGTTCTTTGAAGGAAAAATGAGTGTCTTGAACTATAGTTAGTGGAATAGGTCGATTGACATCGAATTTTACAAAGCCCGTTTTAGTAATTGGAATTACTTTTTCTAAATAGGCGGATAAAATCGCTTTGTTTTGTACGATATGAAGCAGTTTTTCTTCTTTGTTTTCATCAAATAATTGCAGTAATTTATCTGTCTCTCCGTTGTTCCAGTCGTATTGCGATACAGAAAGCACGGCAAGCGATTCTTTGTCCATCTCAATGATGTCTTTTTCGGTGCAGTGGTACAAAAAATTCAAGGAGCGATTGGGGAAATCATCTTTTAATCTCCGTTTTCTAGCTTGTCTTACGATACCTGCCCCTGCTCCAAATTCGCCTTTTACTGGTCTGTCGCTGATGCTCAAAAAGTCTTCGAGGTGATTTTCAATTTCTTTAGCTTTACTGCTGGTCAAATTGCCCACATTCAGCAATTGTTCTTCTTTTTGATTTTTAAAAAGTACCCAAAGCGAATAACTTTTGGAAGTACCATTTTTGTTATTGGATATTTTTTCTTTGACGAAAACTTGCTCAATATCTTCTGTATTAAAGGCCTTTTTTCCTTTCCACCAAGGAAGTGGCTTATGCTCTACATACAAATTCCCTTCATAAACATCAATGAAAGTCTTATTCAAAAAAGCAGCCAATGCCGTATATCCCGTAAAAAAGCCAAAGGCAACATGAACTAAAGGAAATATAAAAGCCATGATGGGAGCGCCGCTTACGAAAGCGGTACTATACCAGGAAACTAGGAAAGCATTCCAAACCAAAGCGAAAAAGGCTAAAAAATAAGCGGAGGGTGAATGCCATCTGAAGGATAGGCCCAAGTGCTTATCATCTCGGTATATTTCTAATTTATTGTCATTCTTGAGCATGTTGGTTTTGGGATTTTGAAGGGTTGCTCTTTCGAGTAAATTCAGTTACTAAATACAAGTTGCGTAAAACGCAATAGAAGTGAGATATTAAGTACTGGTCAAAAAACGCTCCTTCTTATGTTTCACATCAATATCTGTCTTCTCACTTCTGTCCTCTATCTTCTCACTTCTGACCTCTGTCCTCTCTCTTCAAATATAAAGTTTTTACAAAAATTGACGCAACACTTTTATCAACTGCTTGATGTCTTCTTCTGTATTGTAAAGATGAAGCGCAATCCGTAATGCATCGCCTCGTACCGACAAATATATCTTATGCTCCGCTAGAGCAAGGCGAAGTTGATCTACATCGACGCTAGGAAGCCGCATCCCGAAAAGGTGGTTCGCCCGATGTGTTGCGCTTTCATAAACGATCCCTTTTTCATCCAGAAAATCAAGCAGTATGCTCAATAAATCGCCTGTATAATCTTGTATCCTTTCGGGTGTCCATTCTAGGACTTGCTCCAGTCCTTTTTCCAGATAGGGCATTTGTAGGAAATTACTGGTTTCGCCCACATTATACCGCTGCGCACCTGCTTTATAATTGGGTTCATAATCACAGAGCGTACTGAAATTGTCCGTATTCGTACGGTTCATCCAAGCTTCCTCTAGCGGGACGCCCTCGTTGAAATATTCGCTAAAATAAGCCAAGCCCAAGCCATAAGGGCCGAAGAGCCATTTGTAACTGCCACAAATCAGGGCGTCGATATGATAATCCTGCACATCCATCTTCAGCGCACCGACCGATTGAGTGCCATCCACCAAAAGTCGGGTATCGGTCGCTTTACAACGTGCTCCGATAGCTTTCAAATCAAATTTCACCCCATTCATCCAGTGAACATTACAAGCGATGACAAAGGCGGTATCTTCGTTGATTTGAGAAAGTACCTGTTCGTTCCAGTCCGCTCCGAATGGAGCTACGTCTGGATTGAAGTGTATGGTGCGGAGTGCCGCTTGATGGCTGTCGCACCAACGTTTGGCGGAAAAGTAATCGCTAGGAAACTCCTGATGAAAAATGACTGCGTGCTGTCCTTTTTTATAGGGGATGTTTTTCAAAGCCGTCGCCATACCGTAGGAAACCGAAGGGATAAGCGCAATTTGACTGGGGCGGCAATTGATGAGTTGCCCGTACATTTTTCGTACGCTATTTGTCTTTTTGAAATAATGGGGCGGAGAGAAATCATAAGGATTTCGGTTGTGTTCCAAGGCATCTAAGACTGCTTGTTCCGCAGATTGCAGTAGCGGCGCCTTAGAAGCGTGGTTGAAGTAATGAATATCTTCTTCAAGGCGGAATAGGTGCTTTTGCTTGTCTAATTTCATAACTCCAGTTTCATCACATAATCAGTTTGGTTCTGCCCGCCAAACCAAAAATCATGGGTGCCGCATTTTTGAAACCCCTGTTTTTCATAGAAGGCAATCGCCTTGGGATTGTGTATCCAGACGCCTAGCCAGAGCATGGATTTGCCTAATAATTTGCCTTGTTTTATTGCCAGTTGCAATAGGTGTTTTCCCAGGTTTTTGCCTTGATGGGCCTTCAAGACGTATAGGCGCTCTATTTCTAGAGCATCATCAAAAATAGTATCCGTTTGGGCATCGTTTTGATTTAATTTCAGATAGCCACAAGGGCTGTTTTTTTCATAAACCAAAAAGAAATCAGACGCTTTGTGTTGATACTCCTTCGTCAATTGTTCGACCGAAAAATGATGGGCAATATATTCCTCCATATCGGCTTTTGGATTGCCCCAACTGTAAGTTTCATCAAAGGTTTTTGCCCCAATTTCAGATAATAAAAGGATTTCATCTTGAGTCAGTTTTTTGATTTTGATGCTGCTCATACGCCAAATTGTCGGAGATGATGGTCGAGATGTTTATAAAATAAAATGTTCCATTCTTGTGCACTCAGTTTACCAAAAGATAGGTTTTCTTTTTGCTCAAAGTGGCTTTCTCCGAAGTCTAATGTTTTTTGGATGTAAGCTAACATTCTTTGTTTTTCCATACCGAAATCCCGTTTCTCTTTGATGACAAATTGAGGAGCGGTCTGATTGTTTTTGGGATATGGTTTTGCGCCCACGACCACATTTTTTACAAACAACTTCATCATCAAGCGAATGAAGAAGTTCGGACGTTTATGCTCATCGCCGTAGGTCATTTCGTAAGCGACATTGCAATGCGCCAACATTTGAGCAGGTGTCATTGTGCCCCACAATCGCCCCGTGTCGGGTGTCAGCTGATTAATGCGCCCAATTATTTCTTCTACATCTGATGGTTTAAAGACACTTTTCATCTGTAAAATTTATAGTTTTGGAATGAAAATAAAGATAGTGTTTTTAGTATGAATTTAGGTGATTGTAAATGCAAGATTTAATTTACGCAGTAGATGTGCTTGGGACGTTGATATTTGCGATTAGTGGCGTACTAGCGGCAGTGGAGAAAAAGTATGACTTGGTAGGTGCCTTTGTGCTAGGCTTTGTGACGGCGGTCGGAGGGGGGACGCTACGAGACTTGTTGATTGGTCAAACGCCCGTAGGCTGGATGAAAGACTTGGTGTACCTCTATATGATTCTCTTGGCACTTCCTTTGTGCTATTTTTTCAAGGGCTATATTCTGAAGTTGAGAAAAGGCATTTTTTTATTCGATACGATAGGGATTGGACTGTTCACGATATTAGGCTTGGAAAAGACAATGTCGCTAGGTCTGTCTCCTGTCATAGCGATTATGATGGGCGTGGTATCTGCGGTTTTTGGAGGCGTGACCAGAGATGTATTATCAAATCAAGTACCCCTTATTTTCCGAAAGGAAATATACGCAAGTGCTTGTTTTGTAGGCGCTACCGTGTACTGGATTGGAGAGCAATTCAACCCGGATAGTATTTTGAATGTATTTGTATCCATCTTTATTGTCATTATTATACGTTACTTGTCCGTCGTTAATAATTGGGGATTACCCTTTAGTCCGATGCATGAACGGAATAAGTAGATTAATAAAAGTGGTGAAGAATAATTTTGAAATATTATATTAGTGTTTCAATTATAATCCATTTGAAAAAAACACTTTTATATCTCACGCTTCTTTTAGGGTTTTTATCCAATGTTTCGGCTACTCATATTGTAGGTGGGGAATTGAATTACAAGTGCCTAGGAAACGACTTGTATGAAGTTTCCTTGACGATTTACAGAGATTGCTACAATGGAAACCCCAACGCCTTTTTCGACAACCCAGCCTCAATCGGGATTTTTGATAATCGGGATAGTTTAGTGAGGGATATTGGAGTGAATGGTCAGTTGCTCATTGATTTTATAGAAGACGACACGATTGAAGCGGGCTTGTTTGGGATTTGTGAAGTCGAACCGCCCAATGTCTGCGTCCATACAACAACATACAGGGATACGATTCGATTGCCTTTTTTAGAGGGGGGCTATCAATTGGCTTATCAACGCTGTTGCCGCAATCGGACGATTCAGAATATAATCAACCCATTGCAAACAGGCGCGACTTATTACAATTTTATCTCTGAAGAAGCCTTGACGGTTTGCAATTCGAGTGCCGTATTTAATGAATGGCCGCCCATCTATATTTGTGCTGGAGAGCCTATCCAATTCGACCATTCCGCAACAGATATAGACGGGGACTTTTTGGTGTACGAACTATGTACGCCATTAACAGGTGCCGATCAAATCATACCTCGTCCCCAGCCCCCTAATCCCCCTCCTTATGATGATGTGAACTGGAAAAACCCACCTTATGACGAAGATGACATGCTTGGTGGAATCCCTTTGGAAATTCACCCTGAAACTGGATTGTTAACAGGTACGCCAGATCAATTGGGCCAGTTTGTGGTTGGGATTTGTGTGAAAGAATATCGGGATGGCGTTTTAATTTCCACTTCACGGAGAGACTTCCAGTATAATGTTGGCTTTTGTGGTGAGACCGTGGCAGCTTTTAGTTCAGTAGAGGTGCAGTGCGGCGATTTAAATGTCCTTTTTCAAAATCAAAGCAATAATGCTTCTGTATATGAATGGCTAATAGGTGACCCTGATAATCCTTTATTTACTTCTGACCAAGAGCAAATAGGGGTCATCACTTTTCCAGATTTCGGAACTTACGATGTGCGATTAATTGCTTCTAACAGTAGTGGTTCTTGTAAAGACACTCTGATGCGCACCATCCAACTCCTACCAAAAACAATTGTCCCTCGAATAGAGATCAACCAAATAGAGTGTGGTGAGTTTGCCGTTTTAAAAATCAACAGCACTTCTTTTGACCCCAACGGAGAAATTGTGGATTGCTCCTGGCAAACCAACACTGGGTTGGAGTTTGAAGGTGTGAAAAGTATAACACTTCCCGTAGCGATCGACCTTCTAATCATAACCTTGGAGGTGAGCTCTTCCACAGGCTGTACCGCCTCAACTGTACATACTTTCACCCCTTTTTATCTTGAGTTGGACTGGCAGGATACAGTGGTAATCTGTGAAGGCAATTCAGTAGTGCTGAATGAAAACGGGGATCAAGGATTATTGTATCGATGGACTCCGCCAGATGGGCTTTCTGCTACGGACATCGCCAATCCTACGGCAACGCTGGAGGCTAGCAGCCAAGATTACACAGTATACGTCAATAGTGCCGACCGAACATGTCCTGATACCCTCAACGTTCATGTCTTTGTCGCTCCTCCTTTTGAGTTTGATATAGTACAACAGGGAGATTCCTGTAGCCAGAATATTGGTTTGGAATTAATATCAGATAGCAAGATAAGCCAAGTAGCCTGGTATGATGATAGCGCATTGACCAATCTTATAAGCACAGATTTAGTGTTTAATCCTCCAGTTACCGAGTCGACGAAATATTACGTCCGAGCGTTCGACGAAAACGAATGTGAAGCGATTGATTCCATAGAGGTTTTCAGTAGAGCCATTTCATTTGAAATTGAAGATTACAGTTGGTTGTGTATTGGAGCGGAATTTAATTTATCTATCCGACCCTCTAGGGTCATAGAAGGGGCGGTTTATGAATGGTCACCTGATTCTGTAATTGTAGAAGGGCAAGGAACGGAAGCCGTTTTAGTGAGTGCATCAGAACCAACATTGATTACCGTAAAAGCAACAAATGTTTATGGTTGTATGTTCGTTGACACCATCCATACAGCACCGAGAGAAGATTATGCCATTCCATTGGACATCACCGCCAACCCAAACCCTGTTTATCCTGGGGAGAGCGCTCAATTACAGGCAACACTGAACGGCAACTATTCCTATAATTGGCTTAGAGACTCCACTCTGTCGGATTTGAATATTTATAATCCACAAGCAACAACTCTAGAAACAAGGACTTATTATTTAGAAATTATAGATAGAAACGGCTGTCGTGCTTTGGATTCGATTGTACTTTTTGTAAGAGATTTTGAATGTGAACTGCCTTATATTTTTGTACCAAATGCATTTTCTCCCAATGGAGATGGTAAAAATGATGTTTTATATGTGAGAGGGAATGCGGTGGACGAAATGGAGTTTATTGTAGTCAATAGATGGGGAGAGAAAGTGTTTGAAACCAGAACAACAGATATTGGCTGGGATGGCACTCAAAATGGAAAGGCCTTGCCGCCTGACG
This sequence comes from Saprospiraceae bacterium, assembly GCA_020630355.1. Classification (GTDB taxonomy): domain Bacteria; phylum Bacteroidota; class Bacteroidia; order Chitinophagales; family Saprospiraceae; genus JAHDBJ01. The sequence continues at coordinate 12,163 of JAHDBO010000003.1, read as the reverse complement.
TTTTTGGTTATTACTTAAAGTTGAGGTGTTTTGATGGAAGGACAGTCGTTCAGAAAGGAAATATTACTTTATTGAGATAAAATTTGTATTGAAAAAACAGACTTACATAAGCCTTTTTCTATTGATGTTAAGCAGTATCGCTCTAGCACAAGACATACACTATGCTCAAGTGCATAGGGAAGGACTTCACTTAAATCCAGCACTCGTAGGTGTTATCTCGAGTGACATTAAGTCTAGCGTCGTGGTACGCAATCAGTGGGCATCCGTGCCAGTTGATTACCTGACAGGCAATGCCGAAATCCATGCCAAACTAATAGAAGGAAAAGGTGTATTATCTGGAGGGATTTTATTGCAGTATGATGAGGCAGGAGATGCGCAGCTTTCACAGGCCAAGATAGATGCTATCGTCGGATATAACCTGAAAATAGCAAATGGTTTCTATCTCAGTGCAGCTTTTCAAGCGGGTTATGGAAACCGCTCTTTCAACCCTGCCAACTTGAAATTTGACAGCCAGTTCAATGGAGATGTTTTTGACCCTAGCCTTTCGACCGAAGAAACATTTGATCGGACGAGATTCTCATTTTTTGATTTAAGCACTGGGCTCAATCTTCATACACAGCGAAAGGGCGTTTTGGGCTTTTATACTTCTGGTAATACAGGGGTTTCAGTTCATCATCTGAACCGTCCCGAGCAACAATTCCTTGGCGATAAGGACTCTAATTTAGATATACGAATAACGGCTTATTCTTATCATCATATCGTCATCAATCAATTATTGGATGGCTATATAGCGGTATTGAACAGCATACAAGGAGAAAGTACAGAATTGCTCCTAGGCACAGGTGCCCGGTTTCATTTTAGCCGTAAGGCAAATCTAGAACAGCACCTTGGACTTTACTTGTATTACAGGTGGGGGGATGCGGTGATTCCTGCTGTCTCTTACAGGAAAGCGGTCTGGGAATTTGGACTGAGCTACGATTGGAATATCTCAGATTTTGCGGTGGCAACGAATGGGAGAGGAGGGCCGGAGTTTTATGTGACACATACTTTCACGAAAGTGAAACCCGTTTTGAAACCGAAATCTTGTCCTGTTTTTTAGGGGCATTACTGTTGTGAAAATTGGTTTTATGAAATGGTTGAAGCGGTTTTTAGCTTTAGTGATATTAATACTATTGACTTATGTATTGCATACTACTTTCATGGTTGGTGTGAAAAATGAGGTGAAAAATTATTTATCTCAACTGGAAAAGGCACTTCAAAAAGATGGGTACAATGCCTCTTACTTGGTCTTCAGTGCGAGGCGGTTCAAATGGCAAAATGATTTTCTAGTGGCTTTCGGAGGAGCTGCCTCTAAAAGTAAACATCTAACAGGGCAAGCTTTGGATATAATCGTTTTTGATGTTAATGAGGATGGAAAATACGATTCAAAAGATGTTGACATTGTTTACTTTTATCTCAATGAGAAAATCATTAAAAACAGGGGAGGAATCGGGACTTATAAAAAAGAAAAGGGGTTTTTTAATCGCCAGATGGTACACTTTGATAGCAGGGGACATCGAGCTAGGTGGCATCGTTGATTATTGACCATTACTAATGCCGATATTATGAACGTTTTTATGAAATACATACTTGTTTTTGTTGCCCTTTGTTTAGCACAGAGTGTATCGGGGCAGACGTTCAACCAATTTAAAAAAGCTGCTGAAGAATCATTTTTAAAAGGAGACTATTACAGTGCTAGTTATTATTTTGAACAAGCCAACGAACAAAAGCCTGACCGTGGTGAAATCTTGTATCAGTGGGGAGAAGCTGCTCGTCTATTCAACGCACCACAGTATGCCTTAGACATTTTTTCTAAAATAAAGAAGTCAGATAGAAAACAATTTCCCAAATTAAATTGGAGCAAAGCCAAGTGTTTTTTTATGCTTGGGGATTTGGACAAAGCTGCCGAGACCTTGACCCTGAAAAAGGGTTTTAATCAATCGCTCAAAAAAGAATACGAGCAACTCAACAATCAAATACAATGGGCTAAGCAACAAAATCGTCGAGACGACATTATCGCTATTGATATGCCCATAGGTATCAATTCGGCTTGGTCCGATACCGCCCCTTTTCCCACAGGAGCTGCTTTTTTTTTTAGCGCTTTAAAATACGAGAACCAAGAAAAAAATATAAGATTAGGCAGGGTTTATGAGTATAATCACGCGACTAAAAAACAAAAAAAAATAGACTTAAAAGAAATAGATGAAACCTATCATTGGAGCAATTGGAAATTAGGCTTAGATAAAAAAACTGCCTATTTCACGCTTTGCAATCCTCAGAATGACAACCAATGTACTATTTATAGAACAGAAAAAGTGAACGAAAAATGGAGTAGGGCATCAGAAATGCCAACGCCAATTAATGCCGAACAATCCTCTAATAGCCACCCTTTCGAGGCAATATGGAAAAATGAAAAGGTACTTTTTTTTAGTTCAAACAGAGCAGGAGGTCAAGGAGGCTTTGATATTTGGTATGTTCATTTATATGAAGATGGGACTATAAGTGAAGCATTAAATATGTCACAGATCAACACGGTTCACAATGAAGTTACACCCTTTTTTGATGGAAATGAGTTTTACTTTTCGAGTGAAAGGGAATTGGGGTTTGGAGGCTATGACATATATAAATGGGATGGGATAAATTTGGTTGAAAATGTGGGTTTGCCGTTGAACTCAGGGTTTGATGATATTCATTTTTTTAAAGACAAAGAAAATGTATACCTATCTTCCAATAGAATAGATTCAGAAAAATTGGACAAAAAATCTGGGGCTTGTTGTCATGACATTTTTCATTTTAGAACAAAATCGAAGCCAAAAGATAAGGAGAAGACAAATAATGATATCGTATCATCAAATCGGGATTCTTTGTTAGTTGAGTCAGAAAAAAAACTTACTAGCATTGAGATGAATGAAGAAGTAAAAAAGAAAACGGTTTCTATAAGCAAAGCACAGATAAAGATTCAAAAAGAAGCAAAAGAGCTAGTCATCACAGGGTCGAAGTTGGAGAAGTACTCTAAAATCAAAGGTAAACCCAAGGTTTATAAGAAAGCCGTAGTGTATTTTGACAACGATTTTCCTAAAAAAGCAAATACCCGAAAAGAGATTCGGGATTATGGATTGCTGTATCGTACTTATAAAAATCGAAAGGAAGTTTTTGGGGAAAAGTCGTCCCAGTCGAATCGGCAGAGGGTAGAGTTGTTTTTTGAAAACGATTTAGAGTTAGGTAAAGAGGCTCTGGATGCTATTATAGAAGAGGCCCTCGTAAAACTAGAAACTGGAATAAAAGTAGAACTCATTTTGACAGGCTTCACAAGTCCGAGGGCAAAAGACGATTATAATTGGGCGCTCTCAGAGCGAAGAATTAATAGTGTTGTAAATTATTTAGAGCTTATAAGTCAAGGAGTATTAAAAAAATATCTATCTTCAAAACTTCTAACAATCAAACACAACCCTAGGGGCGAGACTACCGCCTCAAAGACAATAAGCGATAAAATTACAGATAAATTAGGTTCTATCTTCAGCATAGAGGCTTCCCTAGAACGTCGTGTTGAAGTGGAAATTGCTTATTAATAATGTCACATAACTATGGTTTTTTGAGCATGGCTTACATCTATAATCCCTAACTTGATCAAAAAGAATTACGCATTGCCTAATCTGCTGAAATTCTAACATCAATCAAATGAATACAATTCGAGTTCAATCCCTTTTGAGTCTTATTTTTGTGCTATTAGCCAGTTCAGTTTCTGCTCAGTTGGTAGTCGATTTTGCGGCGACACAAACATCGGGCTGTGGCTCTTTACAAACATTCTTTTCGAATAATTCCACAATCAATGGTAATCCTATCAATTGTGGGGATTTTACTTATCAGTGGAGTTTTGGCGCTACGATTTGCGAACCAACCAGAATTTTCAATGACCCTGGTTCTTATGAGATATGCTTGACGGTTAGAGCATCTAATGGCAATCAAGTAACGGAGTGCAAAGAAGATTATATAAGAGTTTGGGCTTTGCCCGACGTGATGGTAACGGCAGATAATGTTGAAGATTGTGCCCCTTTAACTGTTGATTTTTCTGATATTTCTACTTCTCAAGATGGAAATATCATATCAAGACTCTGGGATGTTGGAGGTAGCAATGCGATTGGAGAAGATAGCACGATTCAGTCCACTTATTCTTTGCCAGGTTCTTATACGGTCAAACTAATCGTAGTTGATGATAACGGTTGTCAGAGTGTAGGAACGTTTAATGATTTTGTAACTGCGTTAGAGACGCCTGTTGCAGGTTTCACAGCAGATGATTCTTATAATTGCGAAGCTCCCTTTACAGTCAATTTTTCTAATACATCTACTGGTAGTGGAAATATTCAATACGAATGGACATTTCAAAATTCTGGTAATTTACAGTTTTTTCAAGGAGTGAATCCACCTCCGATTATTTGGACAACACTGGGGCAATTTGATGTTCAATTAATAGCAACTAATTTGACTTCTGGTTGTGCGGACACTTTACTCTTAGAAGATTTTATAGGAGTAGGTAGTTCTCTGAATTTCAGCGTCAATAGTAGAGATGTTTGCGTGGGTGAAGACGTACAGTTTACACAACTAGCGAGTGGAAACCCTGAATCCTTCTTTTGGGATTTTGGCACTGGCAACCCTGCGGATACGTCGAACTTAGCAAATCCCGTCTTTGCTTATAGTACTCCAGGTTGTTATTTAGTGACGGTTCAGGCATTGAATGAAGGTTGTGTTAACGAGTATACTTCGCCATTGTGTATTAACGTCAATCCTAGACCGGATGCAGGCATTGATCTACAGAATGGTTTAGGCTGTGAAGTTCCGCATACTGTCAATTTTACGGGGGTCTCCAATTCGAATATACAAGATTGGTCGTGGTCAATTAATGAAGGTGGAACGATCAGCAATATGGACGGTCAATCCGGGAGTTTTGAGTTCAATTCTTTTGGTAATCACGAGATTGTTTTAACGGCAACTGACGAGAGGGGCTGTGTTGTTGAAGTCAGGGATACGGTGATTGTTGAAGAAGTTGTTGCATCTATACGAGGTGGGCAAATACAAAGTTGTATACCTCTAAACACGACTTTAGTTGATAATTCTACCTCTGTAGTTCCTATTGTAGATTGGCAGTGGTTTATTGCAGATAGTATTTATGAAGGAATACCAGATGCCATTGAATTAAATGGTGAAAACCCTCTGTTATCCATTACAAACGAGGCCGATACAGGTTTCTTTGATGTAATGCTCATAGTGACCAATGAACTTGGTTGTACGGATACAATTATAGATAGAAACAAAATCACAATCGGTCTCGAACCTATTATTAGTTTTGATGCAACTCCCAGAGAAAACTGCATAGAAGACCCTATTTCATTTACAGATTTATCATCTGATTATGGAGATCAGTGGTTTTGGGATTTTGGCGATGGGGGCATATCTATTGAACAAAACCCTAGTTACCAATATCAAGATACGGGTTATTTTAGAGTATGTTTAACGGTCTTTCATAATGGTTGCCAAAATACGGACTGTTATGACAATTTTATCTACATCACAGAACCAAGAGCTGGGTTTGAAATAAATAAAAACTGTGATAATCCTTATTTGGTGGCACTCGAAGACAGGTCAATCGGAGCAGATTCTATATATCATTACTTTTTTAAAGATACTATTGTAGAAACTGGAGGTGATCCTGCCTTGGATACCTTACAGATAATATACGATACCATATTCACAGAACGAAACCCTACCTATACGTTTCCTGATACTGGCTTGTTCAAAATACACCAATGGGTACGAAGCGAGGAGACCTTGTGTGAGCATACTGCAGAGGCTCAAGTTTATATTACAGACCCCGTTGCTCGATTTGATTTCGATACATTGAGAGGTTGCGTTCCTTTAGTACTGATTCCTAACGATAATTCCGAGTTTGCTGTTCGGTGGCGATGGGAAGTTAACGACCCTAGTATCACTATTTCCAACGACACACTACAAGCCCCTAGAATTACGTTTACCGAATCTGGAAGATTCACGGACATTCGTCTTACAATAACTGATGTCAATGGCTGTTCGGATACCCTTCTGTTTACAGACACGATTTATGTGAATGAAGTAACGCCCAACTTTAGTTTGTTCCCTTCAACTGGTTGCTCGCCCTTACCGGTTACTTTTACCGACGAATCAACAAGTTTGTATGGTGAGATAGATACTTGGTTATGGAACTTTGGGGACGATTCTACATCATCTGTCCAAAATCCGACTTATGAATATATGCAACCCGATTCATTTGACGTAACACTTACGGTAACAGATTCGTGGAACTGCCAAGCTACATTAGTGCTGCAAGATACCATTACGCCTACCTTTCCATTTGCCTCTTTTGACTTTGATACCCTTGCCTGTACTGGACAGGATATAGTCGTAACGAACACAACCACTGGGGTTGGAAATTCATTTGTCTGGGATTTTGGGGATGGGTTTATATTAAACACTACTGACCCAGCACCAATTGGACACGCCTATGCAGAGGAAGGGTTTTATGATATATGCTTAACGGCAACGGACATTAATGGTTGTATTGATAGTACATGCAATCGAATCAGGGTAGCTAACCCTGTGGCTAATTTTGATTTTAGGCCATCCTACGCAGCTTGTCCTCCATTAATAGATACATTTACAAATTTGTCCATTAATGCGGCACCAGATGGCTTTATATGGGATTTTGGTGATGGGGATAGCTCTAATGTGGTCGACCCGATTCATATTTACACACAACCCGGTGTTTACTCTGTGGCCTTAACGGCAACGAGTTATTCGGGCTGTACCAATACGCTTCTGTTGGATAGTATCATATTCATTGATGGCCCGAGGGGAGGTTTTACTTTTGAGCCAATACTTGGTTGCAGCCCTCATACAGTAACATTTATTACGGAATCTATTCAGCCTGCTTATCACTATTTGGATTATGACAATGGTTTTGTTGATTCGAGTAGGGTATTGACAACACGAGATACATTTGTTCATGAATATAGACGGGCGGCGCATTACTTACCTCGCCTTATTTTAGAGGATGCTGCTGGCTGTCGCCAAACATTTACCAATGATTCGTTATTTGTCGAAACTATTGCGCTCGACTTTGTTTTGGATAAACGACAATTATGTGAAGGAGAAACGATCCAACTATCTAACTTCTCCAATGCAACGACACCCATTCAATCGGTAGAATGGACTTTCCCTGGAGGGAATCCTAGTACTTCAACAGACTTCGATCCAAGTGTAACCTACGATAATCCTGGCAATTATGATATTCAATTAAAGATAACAAGTGAGACTTGTGTTGATTCTTTAACCCTTCCCAATGCCGTGGTAGTAGATGCTATTCCGGTGGCTGCATTTTCAGCAGTGCCCGCCCAAGGTTGCGAACCGCTCAACGTGGTATTTACAGACCAGTCCACTATAGCTAGTGGCAGTATTATTTCATGGGAATGGGATTTTGGCGATGGAACGATTTCACTGGGTCAAAACCCTAATCACGATTTTACAGAAGGTGATTATACCACTAAGCTGGTGGTGACTTCTCCTAATGCTGGATGCCAAGATTCTACCATATTGGATATTAGTGCTTTCCCTACGCCTAGGCTAAACCCTATTGCTAGCCCTACTATTTGTATAAATGACCAGACCTTATTAATAATGTCATTGGATACCGACCCCACTGGGGTTACTTATAATTGGTCACCTTCTGCGGGTTTATCCTGTACAGATTGTCTGACTACAGTTGCCAGTCCTTCCGTTACCACGACCTACACGATTAGAGCCACGGGGGTTAATGGTTGTTTCGATGAGCAACAGGTCACGGTCAATGTTATTCCTGAACCCTTACCTGAAATTCAATTACAAGATTCAACTGTTGTTTGCGAACAAGGTGTTGTTGTGCTTGATGCGATTGTAACCAATACACAAGTGATTTCTTATGAATGGATTGACACTACTTCTACAGGACTGACGCTAAGCTGCACCAGTTGTTCCAATCCATTTGCTTCGCCAGATGTAGAAACTGCTTACTTCCTTACAGTTACAGGCATAGGAGGTTGTATTGCGTCGGATACGATACTTGTTGAGGTCGTCAATGAATTTTCTGAATTTGCTGGACCTGATAGGGGTGTCTGCATAGGAGATACGGTTGTTTTAAATACACCTATTGGAGAGAATCCGAGATGGACACCTGAAGCGGGGTTAAATTGTACTTTTTGCCCTTCTCCAATTGCTTCACCTGCTCAATCTACAGATTATATACTAACCGTTGATTTTAGAGGTTGTCCGATGAGTGATACGGTCAAAGTAAGGGTTATTCAAAAGGAAGAGGTAAATGCGGGAGTAGATACCTTGGTGTGTATCGGAGAATCGGTGCAATTGAATGGAAGAGGGGTTGGTAATATAGTCTGGTCGCCTGCTGACAATCTGAATAATCCGAATATATCGAATCCAATAGCGAGTAATTTACAAGAGTCAACAACGTTTACTTTGAGCGCACAATTTGATAATTGTATCATGGAAGATGATGTATTTGTCAATGTACTTCAAAGTGCAGAGGTTGAGGCACAGGGAATGGAAATATGTCTTGGAGATACGGCCAGACTATCGTCGGAAGGTATCGCTTCTTCGTATATTTGGTCGCCTGCATCAAATCTTTCTGACGCTTCGGACCCCAATCCATTAGTTATTGGTTTGAAGGAAACAACCACTTATACTGTAACAGCAAATATACAAAATTGTCAATCGGCAACTGCAGAGGCGACAATCATTGTAAATCAACCGCCAACTATTAAATTATTACCAGTTTTTAAATTTATTCTTGGACAAACGGTTGGTCTAGAAGTAAAAGTTGAACCTGAAGGGGATTATAGTTATGATTGGTCTCCTAGGGGTGGTTTAACTTGTACGGACTGCCCCAATCCAAATGTGTTACCTGATTCTACTCGAACCTATACGGTATTGGTAACTGATGAAAGGACTGGTTGTTTCTCTGAAGCATCCGTACGTTTGGAACTAGAGGAGGAATGTAATAATGATTTAATAAAAGTTCCTAATGCTTTTACACCCAATGGTGATGGCAACAATGATGTGTTATACGTCCGTGGAACAGCATTGGCTCAAGTAGATATCTTTAGAGTTTTCAATAGGTGGGGAGAATTGGTCTTTGAAACTAAAGATATCAGGAACGGATGGGATGGCACTCATCAAGGAGACCCTGTCAATCCCGGCGTTTATGTGTATTATGTGGAAGCTCCATGTGCTGTAAATGGCTCCAAATTATTCAAAAAAGGCAATGTAACTGTTATCAGATAAAATATTAGATTTTAGTAATTAGATTTTATTCTAAAATCAGATATTAGAAATTAGTCTTTAGATATTAGATTGAAAATCATTCTTTTATAGCCTAATGTTTTTACCAAAATCGAAAATAGAATAATGTCTATTAATTCAAGTTGCGTACAGATAGAAATAAATTGCTAGACATTTTAATTAGCCTGCCGTTTTTAATGGTAGGAAAGAAAGAATAGCCCATTTTTTAATGGTTTTAACCGTTTTCGTGACTAAATCGTTAAAACGATTCACACTGTTTTGATTCGGTTTCCCATCGTTAAAACGGTGGGCTAGATTATATTTTATTTATCGCAACTTGCATTAGATATTATTCTGTTTTTTGACTTTAGTAACAATAGTAAGCTTCAAAATAATGATTATCAATTTAATGTATAAATAATAATTGCTAATATTTTTTTACAATAAAATCCAATGCTGAATATTTAATTTATTTGAATCCAAATTTCAAAAACTCTTTTTTATCCCCCAAAAGACGTGAAATGAACCAAAGGGATGTCCCTTTCTAAAAAACGTCATGAACAACTTGAAACAAAAGCTCTTACTACTATTTTGCTCAGTAGTGGTGTCCTCTGCTATTTATGCTCAGGATATACATTTCTCGCAATTTTACCAAGTGCCTTTGCATTTGAATCCTGCGATGACTGGCTTATTCCAAAGCGATATGCGCGTCACTCTGGCCTACCGCAATCAATGGGCAACAGTCACTGTGCCTTTCGAGCAATATCAGTTATCTTATGATATTTCGTTGCTGGAAGGTTTTAGTAGTGATGATTATATGGGCTTCGGCATTATGCTTAACAATGATAAAGCTGGGGATTCAGAGTTTCAAGTAACTCAGGGGCATGTATCCTTTGCCTATTTCAAATCTTTGAATGGAGATGGCAACCACTATTTAGGTCTGGGTTTTCAATATGGTGGTATTCAGCGTACCATCAACGAAGGAAACCTGTTTTTTGACAATCAATTCAATGGTGGTATTTTTGATACCTCTATTCCTAGTGGCGAATCCTTTACCAATACCAATATCTTTTATCAGGATGTTTCAGCAGGATTAGTTTGGTATTATGCACCTTCTCGCTATAATAATGGTTTTTTCGGTGTTTCCTACTTTCATCTGAATGAGCCGAATGTTTCATTCTATAAAGAAGTCGAAGAAAATTTATACAGAAGATTCAGTGTACAAGCTGGGGCTAGTTTTAGAATCAATGGGATTATTTCTGTTTTGCCCCGCTTTGTTTACATGTATCAAGGCGAAAGCCAAGAGTTCAACCTAGGAGGGATGGTTCAGTTCTTTCTTAATGAGGACAACTATTTCGGTGGAGAAACAAGTATTTCTGTAGGAGGTTTTGATAGAGTAGGGGATGCATTCATTCCAATGGTACAATTGGACTATGCCAATTTATCGGTCGGTGTCAGTTATGATGCCAATATTTCAAAGCTGAGCAGGGCTTCTTTTGGTGTAGGAGGAGTGGAAGTGACCGCCTCTGTTGTCTGGCCAGTATTCGGACCGGGTAACCGAAAAGATACGGCTGTGAATTGTCCTAAATTCTGATAGAAGGAAGTGCTCAATCTGCTTAGAACACAGACTTTAGCTTAAAGTCTGCTATATTTGCTTTTTTCTAATCAAAATACTACCACATTGAAACAGGCTTTTATTGTAGATGGGCTTAGAACCGCATTTGGTAAGTTTAGAGGGACACTTTCTAGCATCAGGACGGATGATTTATTGGCGCATGTATTAAAGGGATTGGTCGAAAGACAAAATAATATTCCTTTGGAAGCCTATGAAGACGTCATCATTGGTTGTGCCAATCAAGCTGGTGAAGACAACCGCAACGTCGCTAGGATGGGTTTGCTGCTAGCTGGACTGCCTTGGTCTGTACCAGGTGAGACGATTAACCGATTATGCTCTTCTGGTATGTCTGCAATCGTACACGCCAACCGAGCGATTAAAGCTGGTGATGCTGATGTGATGATTAGTGGTGGCATAGAACACATGACGCGTGCCCCCTTGGCAATGTCTAAATCTTCAAGAGCATTTGGTGGGGATATGAAGGTTTATGATACCAGTTTCGGTTGGCGGTTTATCAATCCGAGAATGGCTGAAATGTACGGCACCGAAGCCATGGGAAATACAGCAGAGAATCTGGCTGAAATGTACAACATCAGCAGGGAGGATCAAGATAAATTCGCTTGTTGGTCTCAAGCAAAAGCGACTAAAGCCCGTGCTTCTGGCCGCTTGTCAAAAGAGATTATCCCTATAGAAATTCCTAGGAGAAAACAAGCACCACTCCTATTTGAGCAGGATGAGTTTATTCGTCCCGAAACCAGCATGGAGGCCCTCTCGAAATTGAGGACTGTCTTCAAAAAAGACGGAACGGTAACAGCAGGTAATGCATCAGGCTTGAATGATGGTGCTGCTGCAGTGATTGTCGCTTCTGAGGATGCGGTCAAGCAATATAATTTGAAACCTCTCGCAAGGATTGTAAGCTCAGCCGTGGTAGGGGTAGAACCTAGGATCATGGGCATCGGCCCTGTCAAAGCGAGCCAAAAAGCCTTGTCTAAAGCAGGCTTGACATTGGATGACATCGGTGTTATCGAGTTGAACGAAGCCTTCTCTGCGCAAAGTTTGGCTTGCACCAGAGCTTTAGGGCTAGCAGATGATGATGCTCGGGTCAATCCAAACGGAGGTGCTATTTCAATCGGTCATCCACTGGGAGTTTCT
>JAHDBO010000207.1:1544-4091 GCA_020630355.1 Saprospiraceae bacterium | reverse complement strand
GTATTTCTGCCATCCAACCAAGTTGCAAAAACCTGATTATTATCATTGGGAACAAAACTTACAAAACCATGTTCGGCAGGGATACTGTCTTGATTCAATACAAAAGGAGCGTTCCAAGTCTTCCCAAGGTCACTAGAAATAGAAACCATTATATTGTAATCATAAGTCCCTTCTGATGATTTTTGAAGCCAGTGTGCCAATAAGTGTTGACCATCCGAAAAAGCAGCCATGGCTGGGAAATCTGCCCAATTGACAAACCAATCTTCTCCGTGAGCAATCAGAGTGGGAGCAGACCATTTTCTATTTTCAAAAGTAGAAAAAAGAAGTGCCTGTGCGCTATCCTGATAAGGCTCTATCCAAGATAAGTAGGGAGTCCCATCTACTCCCAGGCTAAGATTAGGTGATTTACTTTCAGTAGCTGTCGGACTTTCTAGTGTTTGCAAAAGTGGAGGCGCATCAGTTTGACAACTAATAAATAGAAGAAAGATAAATAAAGTGAGTAGTTGGTGTTTCATCTTTAGATATAGGTTGAGAATGATTTTATAATAAAGATATTAAAGTCTTTTATAAGACAACACTAGAGTTATATTTCAATCATTTTTGTTCAAAAGAATAAATTATGAATTGGATTAAAAAATGGTTTGGTGACAAGGGGATTTCCTTTTTGGAAGAGGAGTTGATTGAGGCAAATGTTTGTCCCAATTGCTGGGGTAAACAGGAATACAATGATGAATTTATAGCTTATGTAGAAGATAAGACCAAGGCTAATCTGAATAAGGATGCATTGCAACCGAAGACCTTTATTGAATCCTTTGTAGAGCAAAATATATCAGGCATCCGCTTGAAAAAGGATGGAGAACACTTATCTTGTCCTACTTGTAAAGGTAAATTCAAAAAAGTCTCTTCAAAAACCAATTAAAATTACATCAAAATGAAACGATACCGACTACTGGCTTTCTCTTCTTTGGAAGAGAAGCAACCTGCTCATGCGCTGGTCAATGGACTAGATTTAGTCATTGTTAAATACGGTGAGGAAGTATCCGTTTTGTATGGTAGATGCCTGCATCGAGGGGCATTGATGTCGGATGGATATGTGGATGGGGACAATTTGATTTGTGGGGTGCATAATTGGGATTATCGTATTGATACAGGGGTAAGCGAATATAACAATGAAGAAGCTTTACATAAGTTTTGGTCTACAATCGAAAATGGGCAGGTTATAGTGGATGAAGATGAAATTGATGCTTATCTGAAGGAGCATCCTCAACCATTCAAACGAGATGAATATCTAGGTCAATACGCTGACACGCACCCAGAAGATACAGAGCCTTATACGAGTTACATCAAAGAACTGGCAAAAAATGGCTTGAAAAATTATGGGCATCATGGGCCTTCTGCTTCGATGGGGGTGGATAGAAATACCTTACCTAAATGGAGTAATATCCAGTTCTTGCCTGCCCAATTAGCAAAACGCCCTCTTTTGGATGATGCCGCTGTTTCGACGAAAGTCGTCATTGGTAAAAAAGCGAAAAAGCCTTTGGTCTTGGATATTCCTTTATTTGTGTCCGATATGAGTTTTGGAGCATTGTCCAGAGAAGCCAAGATTGCTTTATCGAAAGGGGCAGAGCTGGTGGGAACAGGGATTTGTAGCGGAGAAGGAGGGATGCTGCCAGAAGAACAATCCAATAATTCCAAGTATTTTTATGAATTAGCTTCGGGGAAGTTTGGCTTCTCTTGGGAGAAAGTTCAAAAGGCGCAGGCTTTTCATTTTAAAGGAGGGCAAGGTGCCAAAACAGGGACGGGAGGGCATTTGCCTGGTAATAAAGTCACCAAAGAAATCGCCGAGGTGCGAGGTTTAGAAGAAGGTCAAGCGGCTATTTCACCTGCGGCTTTCCCTGATTTATTCACCGTGGAAGATTTCAAAGCCTTTGCGGAAGAAGTCCGAGCGAAAACGGGCGGTATTCCTATTGGTTTTAAAATTGCAGCTTCCCATATCGAGGCGGATATTGACTTTGCTTTAAGAGTTGGCGTTGATTATATTATTTTAGATGGTCGGGGCGGTGGAACAGGCTCTGCGCCTACGATATTGCGAGATAATATCAATGTGCCTACGATTCCTGCTTTGGCCCGTGCTAGAAAGTATTTGGACGAAAACGGGGCTAAAGACATTACGCTGGTCATTACAGGAGGACTGCGTGTACCAGAAGATTTTGCGAAAGCGATGATGCTAGGAGCGGATGCCGTGGCGGTCTCCAATTCTGCCCTCCAAGCCATTGGTTGTCTTGGGATGCGGGCTTGTGGTTCTAATAATTGCCCCGTCGGGATAGCGACGCAAAAGGAGTCTTTGCGCCAGCGATTGATTATTGATGGTTCAGCACAGCAACTTGCTAATTTCTTCGAGGCTTCTAACGAATTGATTAAAGTCGTTGCTCGTGCTTGTGGGTATGATGATGTAAATCAATTCAATAAAGCGGATTTAAGCACTTTTGATTATGATATGCATCGCCTGACAGGGATTCGATATGCGGGGTTTTAGAAAATAGATTT
>JAHDBO010000207.1:0-1444 GCA_020630355.1 Saprospiraceae bacterium | reverse complement strand
AATGGCAATGCTATGAGTGCAAACTATCAAGCGGTATTGTGGAACAAGCAGAAGAAACGCTATGATTTCTATCTGTGGCTAGGGATTTTATGGTTCTTAGGAGGGTATATGGGCGCACAGTTGGTCTTGCATCCAGATATTACCATTGAAACAGTGATTATAAGAGGGACGGCATTGACCGCTTTTGTTCTGTTACATTTTATACTGGCGATTGGTCCATTGGCACGTTTGGATAATCGGTTTTTACCTTGGTTGTATAATCGCCGCCATGCTGGGGTCTCCATGTTTTTGATTGCATTGGTACATGGGGTATTTAGTTTGATGAATTTTCATGCCTTAGGTGATGTCAATCCATTGGTCAGCCTGTTTACTTCCAATCAATATTATGCATCTATTAGTGCGTTTCCGTTTCAAGTACTCGGTTTTTTTGCTTTGTTGATACTAGCATTGATGGCAGCGACTAGTCATGATTTTTGGTTGAAAAACCTTAGCCCCAGAATATGGAAAGGATTGCACATGATGGTGTATTTGGCTTATGCTTTGATTGTTTTGCATGTAGCGACTGGTGCGCTTCAGTATGAAAGCCATCCTTTGAATTGGTTACTGCTTATCAGTGGTTTTGTAACGATAGCAGGTCTCCATTTATACACTGGTTTTAAGATGGTGGGAGCTGTCAAGCAGCAAAAACAAACTTTAAAGGCAGAGGGCTTTTATGAAGTCTGCCATTTAGATGAAATAGAGATGGATTATGCGAAACCTTTCTTTGTAAATGGGGAGAATATCGCCGTTTTTAAATATGATGGAAAAGTTTCTGCCATTCATAATGTATGTAAGCATCAAATGGGACCACTAGGAGAGGGGAAAGTCGTGGATGGCTGCGTGACTTGTCCTTGGCATGGGTATCAATACTTGCCGCATAACGGTCAATCACCGCCACCTTTTACGGAGAAAGTGAAAACTTATGATGTGAGAATAGTGGATGGGATGATATGGGTCAATCCCAAAGGACATCCCGAGGGTACTGCTGTTGAACCTGCAAAAATCTGAATCTAATGTCCAAGAAAAAGGAATTTTATATCGGTTGGAGTGATGCTACTAATCCTCGTTTAAAAGGCTTTTTGAAAAAGCCTTTTGTAGGGATATTCTTACTGTTGCCATTACTTGTTTTAGCGATTACTTTTTTTCAAAAAAAATCCAACAATCACCTATTTGAATTTGGTACTTTGAGCCAAGTATCTGGTGTGTATTATGATGACCCTGTTCCGATGCTTATCGCTAATAAAGAAAGCTTGCCAGACGGAGTGAATCCTAATATTTTACTAGTGGGCTATGGCAAGTTTGGAGCAGAGGGAATGATGAAAAAAATACAAGAGGAAGTCGGGGATTTATATGGAAAGCAAATTATACTAGAAGGGACGCTCATTTATGGAGATGGGAAGACATT
>JAHDBO010000206.1 GCA_020630355.1 Saprospiraceae bacterium | reverse complement strand
ATGATGCCGCTACGATGAGCCATGGTGTTACTTATTATATTGCCGCTAGAGCTGGGGACGATGATGGAAATGGGAATGTAGATTTACAAGACGAATGTCTCTCCATAAGCATTGGCCGATCAGTTATATTTGATGCACCTTTGAGTGCTAGTCTATCTGTTTCTGACAATTCAGTGTGTTCAGGAGATCCTGTTTCGCTTACTTTCAATCTCGACGGCATTGCTCCGTTCGATGTAGTCTATTCTGATGGTACAAACACCTTCAGTTTAGATGCTATCTCGGATGGACATAGTATCACTGTCAACCCTACGATTAGCACTACTTACATGATTGTAAGTATAGAGGATGCCGTTCCAGGCTGTACTACCGATGTTCCTTCAGGGAATACAACTGTTGAAGTAATTGAAATTGCAATCGACCTTAGCCTATCAGATTATGATGGCTATGGGGTAAGCTGTAATGGAAGCACAGACGGTTTTGCTAGTGTGACAGCCACTGGTGGTCAAGCTCCTTATGATATAGTGTGGAACAGCTCTGATACTGGCGACTCAATCAATGGACTAAGTGCTGGTGTTCAGTATGAAGTAGTGGTTACAGATGCAAACGGATGTAGCACTAGGGAAACTTTCCAACTTTCCGAGCCTCCTGCATTAGAAATATTTAGCACGGTTGCTCAACCTCTTTGCCCTGGTGCTAGCTTTGGTTCTATCACCATAGACTCCGTCAGAGGTGGTGCTGCTCCTTATTTATATGCGATAGGTAGCCCAGACAACTTTAGTAATATTCCAAGATTCAGAGACCTATCACCTGGCACTTATGCTGTCTTTGCTGAAGATGTGAACGGTTGTATAGCGACTGATACGCTAACCATTACTGAATCACCTGAAAGTGTGCTGGACATTGGAATCGATACGACTATCGTATTAGGTGATAGTATTCAGTTGAACCCTATATATGGAGGGGGGAATATAGATACTATAATATGGACTCCAAATATCGGGCTTTCTTGTACGGACTGTCTAAACCCAACTGCTAAACCAGACCGGTCTGTCAGATACAGGTTGACAATAATCGATGAAAATGGCTGTAAATACACAGACATGATATTGATTACCGTGAAACCTCTTGGTGTTTGGGTACCTAATGTGGTTTATCCTAACAGTAATGAGTTAGAGAACACTAAAGTGATGGTCTTCGCAGGTTCTTCAGTCGAGACAATCGAGGAGTTCAAAATCTTCAATAGATGGGGCGCATTGGTATACAGTGCTGAACAGTTCCCACCTAATAACCCAGATTATGGATGGGATACTATCTTTAGAAATATTAATGTGAATTCTGCCGTATTCGTATGGTATGTAAAAGCTAAATTTAAGGATGGTTCTACCAGAGTCTTGTCTGGAGATGTTACTGTAGTACGATAAAATACATCTTGATAAAAAAAGGGTCATCTTCAATGAAGATGGCCCTTTTTTTATGATTTATTCTTGTATTATGATTTTAAAAAATGGTCTCAATATGAGGTCTTCTGACTTAGGTCAGATCAATCGCCGCTCTATTCTCAAAAAGCGTATCCACAATAAACTGGATGTGCTCATCCATATCTACTTCAAATAGCTCAATTCCTGCTAGGACTTCACTACGCTCGACTCCTGCAGCAAATTTGGGATTCTTGAAGCGTTTTTTGACCGATTTGGGTTTGAGCCCTTCGAGCTTGGTCGGACGAATCAGGGAGCAAGCCACAATAAAGCCCGTAAATTCATCGCAGGCCAGTAAGGCTTTATCCAATATGGTTTCATAAGGGACGCCCCAACGGGTGTGATGCGCTGAAATAGCGTGAGCCATTTCTGGATAACCCTTTTCTTCCATCATTTTCACGATGACGTTGGGGTGCTGGTCGGGGTATTTTTCATAATCCGCATCGTGCAAAACACCTGTCGCAAACCAGTAATCTGAATCTTGCCCCAGTTTTTTGGCGTAAGCCTCCATCACCAAACCTACTGTCAGACAGTGCCTTCTAAGGCTTGGATTTTCAATCATGCTCTCCATCAAATCAATCGCTTCTTGCTTCGTCATATCATTACAATGTTTAGATTCTTTCCAAATAAGCCTTTGTCAGAATGCCTTGACAGAATTTTGACAAAGAAAAGCGGGTACAGCAGTTAAATTTGTGATTATAAAAGTAAGCAAAACTACTAATGAAGCAATATAAAGTCATCACGGTAACACATCGGCAAGTCCAATTGAAGGATTTGGGAAGTTTTGCCATTGCTTCATCTGATGATGCTGTCGTCCAATCTCGCCTAGAACAGCTTAAAGAAAAAACAGGTATCCAAGAAATCATGTACTTGGCGACTTGCAATCGCATCACTTATTTTTTCACCTCTCTTGCTTCGGTTTCTGCTCCATTTACTATTGACTTTTTTAGAGTGATCAATCCTCAATTAGATGTTTCTGCTCATTTTGACAACTTGAATATTTATGAGGGAGAAGCTGCTATTCAGCACCTATTCGAGGTGGCAGCCTCTATCGATTCGATGGTTGTAGGAGAACGTGAGATATTGAGACAATTAAGAGAGGCTTTCGCCAAATGTAAGTCTTGGCATTTGATTGGTGATAAGCTGCGCTTGGCAATGGACTTTGTCGTATTGGCAGCCAAGGAAGTTTATTGTCAAACTAAAATTGGGGAAAAACCCGTCTCCGTTGTTTCCCTGTCCATCCAGCAAATGCTAAAAAAGGATTTAGCAAAAAACGCTAGGATACTCATCGTAGGCGCTGGACAGACCAATGGCCTCGTAGCGAAGTTTTTGAAAAAATACGAATACTCCAATGTTGTTGTTTTCAACAGAACTTTAGAACGAGCAGAACGCATCGCCAGAATGTTGGGGGGTACGGCACGACCGCTTGATACTTTAGCTCAATATGGAGATGATTTCGATGCTATGTTCGTTTGCACTGGAGCGACAGCGCCCATTATCACTTTGCCCATTTATGAAGGCTTGGTAGCATCAAGAGATAAAAAGCGCTTGGTGGTTGATTTATCCGTACCTAATAATGTGGCACCAGAGGTCGCCCAATTAGAGGAGGTCGATTATATCGAAATAGAAGATTTGAGAGCCTTGGCGAAAGAGAACCTGTCTTTCAGACAAAATGAGATTAAAAACGCAAAGGTCTTTTTGAAGCAAAAACTTAAAGCCTTTAAAAATGCCCTCAAAGAACGTAAAATAGAAACCGCCTTTCGTAATATACCTGTTGAAATCAAAGCGGTCAAGCAAAAAGCCATCAATGAAGTCTTCAGGAAAGAATTAGAAGGCTTGGATGAAA
Source organism: Saprospiraceae bacterium (assembly GCA_020630355.1). Classification (GTDB taxonomy): domain Bacteria; phylum Bacteroidota; class Bacteroidia; order Chitinophagales; family Saprospiraceae; genus JAHDBJ01. The sequence goes on along the minus strand of JAHDBO010000206.1, from coordinate 825 downwards.
ACACCCAAGCACTGATGCTCAAAATGATGGACTACATGGAGAAAAAATGTGTCGGTATCCCCATGAAAGCCGCTAGGGAAGCTGCCTTGCAAAATGAGATTGGGTAGTTGATAATATACTCACCATCGATACAACATCGGAATATGAGGAATATTATCCTCTAGATAGCCTTCCCCTACCTGCTCAAACCCTAACCCCTTATAAAATCGTTTCAGATAGGTTTGTGCCGATATTTTAATGGGGCTTTCGCCGAAATATTGCTGGCAAAGCCGTATAGATTCCTCCATCAAGGCTTTTCCATAGCCATCTCTACGCACTTTCATGGAAGTGATTACCCGACCAATAGAAGGATACATTTCATACGAAACCCCCTTGGGCACTAAGCGAGTATAAGCCAATATCTCACCATTAATTTCTCCTAGTACGTGATATGCTTTCTGGTCTTTGTAATCCAAATCTTGATATGGGCAATCTTGTTCTACACAGAACACCTCCAAGCGTAAAGCAATCAAATCGTACAATTCTGCCTTGGTTAAATCATCAAAATGAACACACCTGAAAGTCATATTATACTTTGATTTCCTTTCTAAAAATAAGGACAACCCCATCCGTCAATGTGTAAACAGAGGAACTCATATATGATTTGGCACTATTGATGGGCATACTTTTAAAAAGCTCAAAACCTTCCTCCGACATTTCGAAACATGCTCTAGCAATATCTTTTGCCAATGTATCGCCATCCACTTCAGAGTAGCTACCCGAAAACAATTTCTTGTTCTTTAGTGTCGCTGCGTAGATGTAAGTGGTTTGATATTCGTATTTCAT
>JAHDBO010000205.1 GCA_020630355.1 Saprospiraceae bacterium | reverse complement strand
AATTTGACTTCCTAGGAGACACCAAGTACTTCGTGTATGATGTGGAAGAAATTGAAGAGAAATAGTTATTTGATATTCAAAATAGCCCCTCAATCTTACGAATTAAAACTGAGGGGCTACTCTAAACGTTGTGGCAAATTTAGTCTATATGTATTTTAGGCGAACAGCTTGCCATAGCAGGGTCGTTAGGCTTAGAGCAAGAACACGTTATACGTTTACATTCCTCATGTATTGTCATACCACATGAAGAGCAAAAACTAGCATCACAGGTCATAGAACAACCAACTTCAAAATAATCTTCAAATTCTGCAACTCGTAAATTTGAAGAAGCATGTTGGTTTAATGAAATGACAAAATCTAAAGACTTTGCTTCCTTGTAATTATATTTTGCTACGATTGCATGAAATTCTCCTTTATCATCTTTGAAAAGTTGAAATTCACTCTTGGTTATAAAGGCATCATCTTTAGATAAAACCCTATATGTAAAATCTTTTAAATCACTTTGATTTTCAATTTTAAAAGACTCCCCTTGATAAGAAATACTCATATTATAAAAAGTATCATTCTGATTTACACAAGAAGAAAACATAATAAAGGTGAGAATAAATAGAAGTACATTTTTCATAAAAAAATTATTTGTGTGAACTAATTAAAATCTAAATAGACCTATTCTATCTATAATTTATAGATAGAAGAAGGTCAAAAAACATTGAATTACACCCACCTCTCTTACTTAGGTTCAAGGATACTCCCTTAAACAATGTACTATTGAAATCACTTCAGAGGATGAAATGATTGTATTAAAAGAACCAATACTGCTTGCAAGGTATTACTTTTCCTAAAAAAACAAAACTTTTACTACTTCCCTCGTGGCATTACGACGGTAGCACCTGTCTGTAATGCCACTGTTTTTTTCTTTTCTATCAATGCTTGCTGCACCTTCAACAACTGCATGCCACGTTCCATTTCCCCATCGTCAAAAGCCTTTTTGATGCGTTTTTGGTTTTCGTCGCAGAGTTTATCTATTCTTTTCAAAGTAAATCTAGCTACTCCTTCTATCGCATCTCTCTTAAAATTCTCTTCTGGCATTTTTTGATATTGCAAAGGCAATTCCTTCGCCTCCCAACCTGGGCTATAGTCATAAGGTGAGGTCATCAAATCGACCGCCAGACGCTGAATCTCTGCTTCGGAATGTTGCAAAAAGGCATTCCTAGACAAGGACTGTTCATTGACAAATCGTTGGTAGCATTCCTTCGCCATTCTGCCATAAAGCGGATTCTCAAATTCCTCAATCACTTCTTCAATATTGGACAGTACGTATTGAGCAACAGTAACCTCTTGTTCCTCCAGCTTCATCTTCTCTTCCGCAAACAACAATAGCAAACGGATAATGTCCCGCTCTTGGTGCTCATCATTGAGCTTCGGCTTTGGTGGCAACATCGGACGAGTCGAAATAGCCGCTTCCTCTTGATAGATTTGACTTTCGTCAAATGGAGGCTCTTCCATCGGGAAAGGCGTATCTTCTGATGAAGCGCTTTTACGCTGTGCTTCTCTTGCTTTTCTCCGTTCTTCTCTTTCTTGACGTTGTTTTTTGTCCCGAATATTTTTGGCAACTTCCTTATTGGTTTCCGTCACCAGTGCCTGCTCTTCCACATCTAGTACTCGAGCACATTCCTTGAGGAAAATAGAACGCTTAATCGGGTCGGGCATTTTGGCGATACTCTCTACAATATCCCGTACCAGCGCTGCTTTTTTAATCGGGTCGCCTTGGGCTTCTTCTAGAAGCAGATTCGTCTTAAATAAGATAAAATCCTGCGCATTCTTCGTCGCATACTCCTCGAATGCCGCTGCGCCTACTCGCTTGATGTATGAATCAGGGTCTTCCTCATCTGGCAGCAATACTACCCGTACATTCATATCTTGCTCCAAGACCATATCCAAGCCACGCAGCGCCGCTTTCACACCAGCTTTATCACCGTCATACAAGAATTTGATGTTTGGCGTGTAGCGTTTGACCAGATTAATTTGACCTTCTGTCAGCGATGTACCAGAGGAAGCCACTACGTTTTCAATACCAGCTTGGTGTAGTGAAATAACGTCCGTGTAACCCTCTACAATAATACACTCATCTTTTTGCCGCATCGTCTTTCGAGCGAGGTGCAAGCCATAGAGTGTTTTACTTTTATTGTAAATCTTGGTTTCGGGCGAATTAATGTACTTGGGCGCTTTTTTGTTTTTCCCTAGGATACGCCCCGCAAAACCGACCACTTTTCCAGATTGATTAAAAATGGAAAACATCACCCTATCCCGAAAGAAGTCCTTACCATACTGCGAGGTCAAACCCAACTCTTTGAGCATATCGACCTTATAACCAGCAGTTATTGCTTGCTTGGTAAATATGTCGCCAGGCGCAGGCGAATAACCCAAACCAAATTTTTTGATGGTATCCTCCAAATAGCCCCGTTCTTTGAAATAACTCAAGCCAACACTCCGCCCAATCTCCGTTTTCAATAATTGGTCTTCAAAAAACTGCTTGGCATAATCATTCACCAAAAAGAGCGAATCCAAGTGTTGCCGCTCCTGTTTGTCTTCATTCGAACTGCGGGTTTCTTCGATTTCTATCCCATAACGCTTTGCCAGATAACGAAGTGCCTCTGGATAAGATAATTGCTCATGGTCTATCAAAAACTGAATCGGTCCACCGCCTTTTCCACAGCCAAAGCACTTGTAGAGATTCTTGGCAGGCGACACCATAAAAGACGGCGTCTTCTCATTGTGAAAAGGGCACAAACCCTTCATATTGCTCCCCGACCGCTTCAAGGTCACGAACTCCCCAACGATGTCTTCCACCTTTGCCGTGTCGTTTATATCCTGTATCGTCTTTTGGGAAATCAAGTTCTAGTATTTTTTATTTACTTGTCGGACACTTTTGAAGTGTCCGACAAATAGGAGCTAATCTAAATTTAGTTATTGGATTTTCCTCGTTTCAAGCCTCGCATGAATAATTCCGCATCCGACATTTTGCTCGTATCTATTGTTTTCGAGGAAGAGGTTTTTTCAGAGGATTGTTTAGGGACTTTATTTTTAAAAATTATCTTTTCTTCCTTTTCTAGCTCCACATTATCACTCATTTTATCAGAAGATGCCTTTTTCAATCGTTCCTGCTTTTCCTCGTAAGTTTCGGCTTTCCAAGCTTTTTCCAAACGTGCCATTCTCCCCGTTTCGCTTTCAAAATGGTAGGATATGACCATATCAGAAGAGCTGGTCAACACTTTGACTAGCGTCAAATGATTTTCATCAATATTATAAACTGCATAAGCGCCCTCTAGCACTTCTCGTCCAGTCCCTCTTAACCTAGTCCTTTCAGGCATGATTTTAAGCATATTCTTTCCTTCTACCTTCCATCTGCCTTTGGTATCTCCTTGGACAAAAGTGCCATCTGCTTTCAAAAACAAACGAGGCATTCCTTGTTTGGAAGTGTATCCCTCCCTATCCACAAAAACCCTATCATAACAATTCCAGACTTCTTGGGTCAATTGCTTTTGTACAGCAGCTGTGATTTCCATTGCTGCCACATCTTCTTTCTGGAAAGGAGCCGTGCCTTGTGCGAAAGCACTCCCCATAAAAAAAACCATCAACATTAATACAATCCCATTTTTCATAATTATCTTATTTTCGTTCCACTCGTCGGACACTTTATAAAGTGTCCGACGAGTAATATTAAGGTAAAGCAATCACTTCTTCTCTATATACCTTGCCACCTTTTCCTTTGATTTGCAATTTAGCTTCTACTGGTTTTTTTGACCAATCAAACTCCATCAAACCAAAGTTCAACGCTACCACTTTTTCTCCTACCCGATAACGGTTAGGTTCTTCTCGCATATTTTTCCAAGTATGGGTCAAGCCACTCGCCGTAAACTCGTACAACGTTTTTGTTGGCAAATCAATTTTAGAAAACTCTGACATGTGTCTATCACCGCTCAATAAAATAATCCCCTTCGCTGGACTTTGGTCAATCAATTTCAATATCGCTCGTCTCGCTTTTGGGTGGTTTGCCCATTTTTCAAAAGGATGCTCCGTTGGTATTACCTGCGTACCATTTGCGATGATGTTTACAGAAGCCTTGCTATTATCCAATTCTTCCTTCAACCATT
>JAHDBO010000204.1 GCA_020630355.1 Saprospiraceae bacterium | reverse complement strand
CCATCCTGTCCTACTGGTGCTAGCTATAATCCAGATACAAGTCAAATGGAAGTTTGCTTCGAATCTGCTTTAGCTCTACAAAACCAAGTAAGCGCTTTGAAAGGAGGTGGTTATGCTGCTACAGTTAATGGTGAATATACTAGTGTTAATTGGGATGGCAAATCAAACTGTTTAACAGTGGCAATGGAAACAAACCCTGGAAAAATGACTATGGGTTCAGGTGCAAGTTTTTGTGCTTCAATCCCTGTATCTAATTTACCGATAGAGTTGGTTTCATTCTCAGGAGAGTACATCAAACGTGATAACCATGTAAAACTTAACTGGATAACAGCTACTCAAGAAAATGTAGAACGCCTAGAGATACTTAGATCTTACGATAACATCAACTTTGAAGTCGTGCATGTGATTGATGAAGTTCCTAACAGTATCGAAAGGATTGAATACACGCACAACGACGATTACAGATTACCTTCTAGAGGTGTGTTATATTATAGAATCAAAAACGTCGATTGGGATGGTCAGACGGATGAGTCAGAATCTATCTCCGTATCAATAGAGGGCGAAGGAATGGAAATCAAAACTTATCCTAATCCAGTAAAAACTGCCGTTGTCATCGAAACACCAATCAACGGCTTAGGTTTGCTAATTGATTTGGCGGGTAGAAATGTAATGAGTTTGGAATTGATTGAAGGAATCAATACTGTCAATTTGGAAAGTTTGCCAGCAGGTGTGTATATATTGAATTTCAATACCGAAGAAGGACAAATTATTTCTAAAAGAATTATAAAATCCAAATAACCTAGATTGTTAGTTGACTCTAGAAATAGAGTAATTACAGAGACGCTCCATTGATGGGGCGTCTTTTTTAGTTAAAACCTTTTTAAAGCAAAATACAAATCGTTTACAACATCCTGCTCTTCAGAGATATGATCATAGATAATATCTGCTTGTTCATAGAACACTGCTCTAGAGGTGATTTTTTCTTGAACAAACTGTTCAACCTCATCCTTTGTCTTATGCATCAACAAAGGTCTTTTTTCGATTTCTTTTAAAACCCGATTTACAATAATGCTTGGGTTTGTCCTTAGGTATACCACTGTTCCATGTTGACGCATCAGGTTTGAGTTATCAAAAAAACAAGGTGCACCGCCACCAGTAGAACATATAAAAGTAGATTCTTTTACCGCTATTTTGGTTAGTACTGATTTTTCCAAATGGCGAAAAGACGCTTCTCCCTGTGTAGAGAAAATTTCAGGTATAGATAAATCCACTTGAGATTCGATTTCGTCATCCAAGTCATAAAAGGGCAAATCAAGCAACTTCGACAGCCTACTGCCTACATAACTTTTCCCGGCTCCCATAAAACCAGTTAGGAAATATTTCATTAGGCTCTAGGCGTTACTTTTGTCAGAAAAACTTCCCCAGGAATACAAGGTCCATCGGAAGATGCCCCTTGCCAGAAGCCTTCCAATTTTAAGACATTACCATCCTGCTTAAAAATCAATTGCCCATTTTTCAAGCACCATTCCATATCCTCCAATTTGGTAAAATCTTTGATTTTGGTTTCTTCATATTTAAACAACATCCCACCCCTTAACACACCCTTCACTTCCATCGTCGCATTCATATCATCCACAAATACATAGGATTCTCCAGTGATGCTGGTCCCTTTCTGCTCAAGCGTCATAATAATAGAATAATCCGTTTTGAAGCCACCTTCGTTTTGAGTAATCCTTCCCTCCCATTTACCAGAAAGGTTAATCTTCTTTAATTTTTTTTGAGCAAGGATTTCATTGCTCAATAAACAGAGACAAACAAAAAAAAGTGTCTTCAGAAATTGTTTTTTTGAGAAAATCATTAACGAATTTACCTAATTTTGCGTCCTTATTGCAACAAATTAACGACAATTTAATCAAGAATCTGTCTTTAAAATTCTTAGGCTTTTTAACTCATTTATAATGTCAAAAGTTCTAATCATTGGAGCGGGGGGAGTGGGTCGAGTGACCACTATCAAATGTGCTCAACATCCGCAAGTATTCTCGCATATTATGTTGGCGAGCCGTACAAAAAGCAAATGCGACGAAATTGCGGCTGATGCCCGAAAACGTACTGGTCATCAAAAAATAGAAACCGCTGCTGTAGATGCTGAAAATGTACCCCAGCTCGTCGAATTGATACGGTCTTTCCAACCCGAATTGGTCATTCACGTAGCTTTGCCTTATCAAGATTTGACAATCATGGATGCTTGTCTGGAGACAGGCGTGCATTATCTGGACACCGCCAATTACGAACCAAAAGAAGAGGCCAAATTTGAATACTCTTGGCAGTGGGCCTATCAAGACCGCTTCAGAGAAAAGGGTATCTGTGCCGTTTTGGGCTGTGGTTTTGACCCTGGGGTGACAGGTGTATTTACGGCAAGAGCTGCCAAGCATCATTTTGATGAAATCCATTATCTGGATATAGTCGATTGTAATGGCGGAGACCACGGAAAAGCATTTGCAACCAATTTCAACCCTGAAATCAATATCCGAGAAATCACTCAAAAAGGGAAATACTGGGAAAACGGGCAATGGGTAGAAACCGAACCCTTCGAGTTCAAAAAATCTCTCAACTATCCAAATATTGGTGCTAGAAATTCCTATTTGTTGTACCATGAAGAATTAGAATCACTCGTTAAAAATTTCCCTAGCATCAAACGCGCTCGATTTTGGATGACATTTGGTGATGAGTATTTAACACACTTGAGGGTCATTGAAAATATCGGGATGTCGAGAATTGACCCTGTTATTTATAATGGTGTCGAGATTGTTCCACTCCAGTTCTTAAAAGCGGTCTTGCCCGACCCTGGGGATTTGGGAGAGAACTATACGGGAGAAACTTCGATTGGTTGTAGAATCAAAGGCATCAAAAACGGTCAGGAAAAAACCTATTACATCTACAATAATTGTAGTCATCAAGCTGCCTTTGACGAAACAGGTGCGCAGGGGGTCTCATATACTACTGGTGTACCGGCTATGACAGGAGCGATGATGATGCTTCAGGGAGAATGGATGAAAAAAGGCGTTTTCAATGTAGAAGAATTTAATCCAGACCCATTTTTGGACAAGCTGGGCGGGCATGGGCTGCCCTGGACAGAACTACACGATATCGATCTTGAATTGTAATTCTCTTTTTACTAGAAACGGCACTATCAAACCAATAGTGCCGTTTCTATTCCAACAAGGCAAAACAAGGATTTTGGATACTTCTAGGAATATTCCGAAATTAGTGCTCAAATTGAAACTACTAATGAAATATTTACTCCTATCCTTGCTATTCGTTTTACCGAGCAAAGCAGTCCATTTACAAAATAACCACAAAGGAATCACAATCGATATAGTCGATTTCCAAATGAAAGGCTGGCAGACTTTCTCCCAGATGTTCCAAACGAGCAACCCATACACCAACAACAATGAACAAAAAGGGGATTTACTTTTTATACAGCACTATATCACTTCTATTATTGCTAAAAACAAACGATTCACCTTACAAGAATACAGTTCGTTTAAAATAGTAAATAATGAATGGGAACTTCAGAAAAAAGAAGATTTCATAGACGGTAAAATTGTCCGTAAAAAAAACGTCGAGCCTTCCGAGTATCTGCTAAGTGGGATCCTAAGCCGTGTAAACAATCAAATAGAGCTGGCAGTTTATTATGTTCCTGAAGGAAAAATCATAGCCAAAAAAATGATTCACCTCTACCCTAAAGCAATCAATAAATGGAACAGACGCAAGCAAATAAAAGAATCCCTTAACAAAGCGGTCAAGGCCTTCTTAAATGCTGCTTTCCCTCAACAGTACCCTCTAGTAGAAATTGAAAAGGGAACAAAAAAAGCCACTAGAGTCTTGATGGCAATCGGAGCTGACAACGACATAAAAAAGAAAATGTTTTTACAACTCTATTCCAATGAGCAGAAAATTGGACTGGTCAAAATAAAAGAGGTTCAGGGGAAGCACTTTTCTAGTTGTAAAGTAATCGAGGGAGGAGAAGCCATAGCTAGGGCTTATCGCCATCAAGAAAAAATATATGGCCTTGTATTTCTAGAGGACAACTAATTGAATCTTCATTAGATTTTATTCTAAAATCAGATATTAGATTGAAAATCATTCTTTTATA
>JAHDBO010000203.1 GCA_020630355.1 Saprospiraceae bacterium | reverse complement strand
TGCTGGAAAGTCAAATCGAAGGGAACAGTTTCCTTTTTTTCTTCTTTATTTTTTAAAAACAATAAAGGATGGAAACCTTCTTTGATACCGATATAAGGGTTGGCTTTTAGAGCTGGACGATTGGCGTCCATTTTTTGTGCCAATCTTGCTTTCGCATAAATAACGTCCAATCGAACGATGATGTCTTGATAATTGCGAAGCAAAGGAATGTAAGGACGAAGCGTATGGGACAGCTCTCTAAGGATGCGGTAAATTTCTCTTTTCTCTTCCGTCAATAAATCAAAAAGGTCATTGTTTATATCAATAACGCCTTCTGGTTCGATAAAAGCGGTTTTTCCAGTCGTAGATTCATCGTGAATGATACCTCGGATTTTACGCTTGTGCTCCGAAGGCACACTCAAGACTCGCCTTCCATTTCTAAAACTCTCCACGTTGTCCGTCAACCATCCATTATCCCTGTATTTATTGATGATTCCCTTAAATACTCGGTCGAGTTCTCGCTGCTTGGATTGGTACAAACGATGGATCCGCTGCAATTCGGGGGAGGCAGTTGGTTTGATTTTCCCCTCTTCATCAACAACTTTCTCGATGGCTTTTATCAAGCCTTCATCAAAAGAAACATTCCTGATGATATCGAATAAAACAGGGTAAGTGTTCTTGCGGTCAGCCTCAAAATATCGGAATACATTCCTAGTAGAGACCAATATTTTATTGATGCTTTGCAGTCCTTCTATCGCCAGTACGTAGCCCTCTATTTCTAGCATCTTCAGATGCTCCGCAAGGTCTTCATAAGCGCCAAGGGTCATCCCGTCGCTATTTTCTAAAGCCAACTGGTATGCAGCCACTTCATCCAATTGCCGTTCTAGAATGTATTTCTCCGTCCTAGGGCGCATTTTGGCAATTTTGGCTTTCGCCAAATCCCCGTGACACTCCCTCGCTAGGAGTTCGAGTACTTTATCGTATTCCAGTTTTTCCAGTAAATCCTTCGGTGCTAATTCCATGTCGTAATTCTACTTTCGTAAAATGTCTTGTTCTATTGAGTTTGTTTTACCCACAAAATTAACAAACAAAAAGAACATGGATTAGTTCCATTAGGAATGAAGTTGCTAAAAAACAACTTTGGGCATTGTAGAAAAAAACTTTTTTTCGTGGAAATTCCTTGAAGGTTTTTCTGGCTGTTCGTAAATTGTCAAGCCTACCTAATAAAGCCCATTTTTTTAAGAACATTCTATAAAAAGAATACAATAGATGAAAAAAGAGACAATCTCTATTCATGGTGGTTACCAATCGGAGCCAACCACCAAATCAGTAGCGGTACCAATTTACCAAACAGTTGCCTACGAGTTTGACAATGCGCAGCATGGGGCGGATTTATTCAACTTAGCGGTGCCAGGCAATATCTACAGTCGTATCATGAACCCGACCGTAGATGTCCTAGAGCAAAGAATGGCTGCTTTGGAGGGCGGTGTAGCAGCACTCGGGGTGAGCGCAGGTAGTGCAGCGGTCAATTATGCGATGTTGAATCTTGCTACTGTTGGTGACAATATCGTTTCTACCCCTCAATTATATGGTGGTACATATACCTTGTTTGCGCACATGTTGCCAGCACAAGGGATTGAGGTACGATTTGCAGCATCTTCCAATCCAGAGGACTTGGCGAAGTTGATTGACGACAAAACAAAAGGGGTTTATTGTGAAACAATAGGTAATCCTGCTGGAAATATTTGTGATATTGAGGCAATTGCCGCTATGGCGCATAAACACGGTGTTCCATTGGTGGTCGATAATACCGTGGCAAGTCCTGCGATTATCAATCCAATCGAATATGGTGCAGACGTGGTTGTACATTCTGTAACAAAATATGTCGGTGGTCACGGAACGACGATTGGCGGTGTTATCGTGGATGCTGGCAAGTTCCCTTGGGCAGAACACAAAGAGCGGTTTCCGCAATTTAGCACACCAGAACCTTCTTATCATGGTGTTGTATACTCGGAGGCATTTGGGCCTGCTGCATTTATTGCCCGTTGTAGAACGGTTGCGCTCCGTAATACGGGCTCTTGTTTGTCTGCTATGGCTGCTTTCCAGATCTTACAAGGATTGGAGACTTTACCATTGAGGATGGAACGTCATTGTGATAATGCCCTGGCAGTGGCTAAGTTCCTAGAAGCACATCCTGATGTGGCGTGGGTGAGATACGGTGGCTTGGAGTCAAGTGAGTATCATGATTTAGCTAAAAAATACTGTGATGGCAAACCTTCTTCTTTGATGACTTTTGGTATAAAAGGAGGGTACGAAGCAGCCGAAAAATTCTACGATGCGCTTCAATTGTTCAAGCGATTGGTAAACATTGGAGATGCTAAATCTTTGGCATGCCACCCTGCATCTACAACGCACCGTCAAATGACGGTAGAAGAGCAAGCAGCCGCAGGAGTAACGCAGGATTTATTGAGAATTTGTGTAGGCATAGAGCATATCGACGATATTATCGGAGATTTGGAGCAAGCTTTTTCGGCTGCGAAGGCTTAGAAGTACCATTGAATATTACAATAAGAAAACCGTTAGTTCCTCAAGGGAGCTAACGGTTTGGTTTATTTATCCAGAGGATGTCGCATCATTCAAGTGCGAGCGGTACTCTTTTTAAATAAAAAACATCCTGAAACGTGTAGTCCGAAACTCTAGAAAGTCACGGATAGGGCAGCGAGTGACGTTTTGGTAATCCCCTTGTCTGCAAGCAGAAACCAACCTAGATAGCCAACTATATTTCAGATGACATGATTGGATTGAGGCCCGCCCTAGTGTGTCGCCCAACGAACCCTAATATGGATAATGTTAGCTCGGCAAACGATTTCAGAACATTGTCTTTTGTTTCTAAAAAGAAACAGTTTTTGTTTTTTGTATCTGCAAGATAGAACGAATCGTCAAATGTTGCAAATACAAAAAATTAAAATCAAAAAAAAGGTCAAAGGTTCTCTTAAATTTATTGTTAGTTGAAATGGGGGCAAAAAAAAGAACCTTTCTTTTTTTAAGGGGGCTAAATATTAGCATTGGTTACTCTAGCAAAATACATATCTTGCGAAATATTTTAAACAAAACTTAAAACGATGTTCGCAGCAGTAATTGCCACATTTATCATTGGATACATTCTTATCGTATTCGAACATCCCCTAAAACTAGATAAAACAGTTCCTGCAATCCTTATGGGAGCGATATGCTGGGCAATGCTTGCCCTCGGCTTTCATGGTGGAGAATTGACCGTTATCGACACGCATGACCATTTGTTTAATCTTGGTGTCGGTGATCACCATGATGCGGAGCACGGGTTCAAAAATACGCTTCTGCACCACTTGGGCAAAACGGCAGAAATCCTGATTTTCCTAATCGGTGCCATGACCATTGTTGAAATCGTCGATTTGCACAGAGGTTTTGAAATCTTGAAGGGTTACGTCCAAACGAGGAGTAAAAAGAAGCTCCTGTGGATTATGGGAGCTTTGGCTTTCATTTTATCTGCTATCATTGACAACCTCACGGCGACTATTGTATTAGTTACCTTATTGAGAAAAATAATCCCTTTCAAAGAAGATCGTTTATGGTTCGCAGCCATGGTCGTCATCGCTGCCAATGCCGGTGGTGCTTGGTCGCCTATTGGTGATGTGACTACCACAATGCTCTGGATTGGGGATAAGGTGACGACTGCTGGATTGATTCAGCAATTGGTGTTACCTTCTTTGGTTTGTTTCATTATACCCTTCACGATTGCTATGTATTTGAAACCCTTTAAAGGAGAAATTACAATACGTGAGGAAGATAAAGGAGCAGAAGAATCTCATAAATTACTTTCTAGTAGCAAGATGTTGTACCTCGGTTTGGGTATGATTGTCTTTGTACCAATTTTCAAAACAGTAACGCATTTGCCACCTTATGTCGGGATGATGTTCGGTTTGGGTGTCGTTTGGTTGGTTTCTGAGTATATCCACCCAGAAGAAGATTTTACAGAAGAGAAAAAACACAAATACTCAGCGCATAAAGCCTTATCTCGTATCGAGATGACAAGTATTTTATTCTTCCTAGGTATACTGATGGCTGTTGCTGCACTAGAATCATTGGCGGTAAGCATCGGTAACGGTGAGCAGATGGTGGGTACATTGCGCTACGTAGCGGAAGGCTTACAAGCGGCTATTCCAAA
>JAHDBO010000202.1 GCA_020630355.1 Saprospiraceae bacterium | reverse complement strand
TATAGTACCTGTAGTTCAAGTTATTCGTCTTAAATCAGAATTATATATTGTAATTCGTTTTTTACAGCATTTAATTCTGCCAACTTTTTTAATTCAAACCAGACCCTCCTTTTTATGACACTTCAAGAGTTATTCAATTCCATTGGGGAAAACCCCTTTTACATCATCGCTTATTTTGTTGCTATCCCATTGGTAGCGCTTATTATTGGGTTCACCAGTAAAGGAGAATCCCATTTAAGCCCATGGACGTACATTTATTCTACACTCATATACATGATATGTGTTCCTGGCATTTTTGCAGTGACCTTATGTGTCTATACCTTCTTTTTTGAACGTCAAAGCTTTCTAAACCTGAATATCGTTGTCTATTTCCTACCCATTATATCCATGATATTGACACTTATTCTTATCAGAAAACGTGTTCCCTTAGATAGAATACCTGGCTTTGGGAAAATATCAGGATTAATGATGGTCATTGCAGCAACTTTCATTACAATGCTATTGATACAAAAAACGAGTATCTGGGTCGTTTTTATAGGTTCAATTGGTCACTTATTCATAGCATTCGTCGTCTTATTTATAGTGTTCAGATTTGGGCTATCCAGACTAATCAGCCCTACACCCAAACGCTAAACGGCTTTTAAGCTAAAAAACGGGAGCAATTATAATGACCAATGCCAAACGGTATATACTATCCATTGGACTTGTAACTTTATGTGCGTTTTGTTACGCACAGGTCATTTCTATTTCTAAGGCTAAATCAAAAATTACGATTGATGGCATCCTCAATGACAATGCTTGGCGAAGCGTGAGTAGTTTGAAGGATTTCAAAATGAACTTTCCTAGAGACTCGGTTGATGCGCGCTCTAAAACAGAAGTAAAAATCACTTACGACGACAAAAACCTCTACATTGCTGCGATATGTCAGAAAGAGCTTGCAGACGATTTTGTCATCACTACCATGCGTCGAGACTTTGATTTTTCCGAAAACGATGCTTTTGCCGTTTATATCGACGCCTTCAATGACGCTGCCAACGGTCTTGGATTTGCCGTAAATCCACTAGGAGTACAGTCAGATGGACTGATAGCCAATGGAGGTGTCAAAGGCGTCACCTTGAATTGGGACGGACAGTGGCAAGTAGAAACAATGCGCTCCAGCACCAATTGGACCGTAGAAATGGCGATTCCATTCAAGACGCTCCGCTATAAAAGTGATATTAAAAACTGGCGCATCAATTTTGCCCGCAATGACCGTAGCCGCAACGAGATTTCTACCTGGAAAGCCGTCCCAAGAGGGTTCAAAGTCACGACCCTGTCCTTTATGGGGCTTCTGGAGTGGACTACACCTCCTAAAAAAAATGGTGCTAATATTGCCTTGATACCTTATGTGGCTGGTGCCATAAACAAAGATTTTGAAAGTGCCGAGTCACTAGTCAGCTATCAACCCGCAACGGGCATTGATGCCAAAATAGGCTTGAGTTCTTCCCTTAATTTGGATTTGACCATCAATCCAGACTTCTCACAGATAGAAGTAGACCGGCAAGTTATTAATTTGCAGCGTTTCGAGCTTTCTTTTCCTGAAAGGAGGATTTTCTTTTTAGAAAACAGTGATTTATTTGCTAAACTGGGCAACAGTCGTGTCCGCCCTTTTTTCTCTAGGAGAATTGGTGGGGTAGGTACAGAACCCGTTCCAGTCTTATTTGGTGCCAGATTGAGCGGAAAGCTGAACAAAGACTGGAGAATTGGCTTAATGACCACCCAAACAGAAGGCGTAACTGATGTTGCCAAAGCACAGAATTATACCGTTGCCACTATCCAGCGGCGTGTCTTGGAAGGTTCGACCGTAAGTGCATTCATCACCAATAGAAGTGCATTTAATGGCAATAATATTGATAAAAACGATTACAATTTAACAGGTGGCGTAGAGATGGATTTCCGCTCTAAAAATGGAGAAATATCCGCCCACGGCTACTTACATACGGCTACTACCCAAGAAAAGCTCGGGGACAATTTTGCTTTTGGAGCAAAAGCCCGTTATCGAACCCAGCAGGGACTTAATATTTTTCTAGGAATAGATGCCATAGGAGAAAACTACATTACCGATTTGGGATTCGTACCTCGGCTTTACAATACGGATGAAAACGGAGAAAGCGTCCGTATCCCTTACTTACAAGTACGCACCAACGGCGGCTATCGTTTTTATCAGCCAGAAGGCAGTACCTTGGTTTACTGGGGCCCGACTTATCATTTTGATATATATACAAATAAGGATTTTGACTTTCAAGAATCCAGAGCAGATTTAGGAATTGAAATGGAATTCATCAATAGTACTGCCTTAAAAGTTGAAGCGACAACCAGTAAAATTAACCTGCTTTTCCCTTTTACTCTTAAAGGACTCGAAACGGCCTTCCCAACAGGTATCTATACCAATATATTCCTAGAGGCCAAATACAATACCGATAAGCGTCGCCGGCTCTTTGGCGAAACCTCTATTGGTATTGGAACGGAATATAATGGGCAAAGAGCTGGTTTTGACCTTGGTCTGAATTGGCGTTACAAAGCATGG
Source organism: Saprospiraceae bacterium (assembly GCA_020630355.1). Taxonomy (GTDB): domain Bacteria; phylum Bacteroidota; class Bacteroidia; order Chitinophagales; family Saprospiraceae; genus JAHDBJ01. The sequence goes on along the minus strand of JAHDBO010000202.1, from coordinate 1,662 downwards.
GGGCTTTTTGGTTTTTCTTATGAATATCAAAATTTATATCAATATGAGTCCGTCTATGGGAATCCTACTTTCCACCTTCTGGGTTCTAGTCTGGAGATAGCATTTACTAGAGACATTAATTGGACAACCTTTTTACAGTACAACACTCAAAATGATAATTTCAATATCAATAGTCGTTTTAGATGGCGCTTTCATCCAATGTCTGATTTTTTCCTCGTTTACACAGATAATTATACTACCGATATTCTCAACGTTAAAAATAGGGCCGTTGTAGTGAAACTCAACTACTGGTTTAATCTATAAGCCATCATTTCCCAAAGAACTTTATCTTTGCGCTGCTTTGTTCGACATAAGTCGAATTTCATCGTTACTTACTTACATTTTTATATCATGAAAAGAATAGCCATTTTAGCTTTCTTAGCTATACTTGTTTTTGTCTCTTGCAAACCAGATTCTAAAGAAAAAGATAAACCACAAGCACCCAGAGAAGTTATCATTCCAACTTTCAACCAAGATTCTGCCTACGCTTATGTACAGAAGCAAGTCAATTTTGGCCCTCGTGTACCGGGTACTGATGCACATACAGCCTGCGGCGAATGGCTTGCCGAAAAATTGACCTCCTTTGGTGCCAAAGTAACTAAACAACCATTCAAGGCGCAATTCTTCACAGGAGAACCCTTCCAAGCAACGAATATTATCGGCTCTTACAATCCTGATAAAAAGAGGAGGATTTTACTGGCGGCTCACTGGGATTCTCGTTTCATAGCCGACGAAGACAAAGACGAAGACAAAAAAAAGAACCCTATCCTAGGAGCGGATGACGGTGGCAGTGGTGTTGCGGTGCTTTTGGAAATTGCCCGAAAAATCAACACAGAACCCTTGCAGGACATAGGTGTCGATATTATCTTCTTTGATGCAGAAGACCAAGGCGACAATATCAACCAGACCGAAGAAGCTGTAACGACTTGGTGCTTGGGAGCACAATATTGGTCAAGAAATCCACATGTGGCTGGCTATCGGGCGAGCTTTGGCATTTTACTAGATATGGTTGGTTCTAAAGATGCAAAATTCACAAAAGAAGCGGTATCTATGACTTATGCCCCTTCCACTATGAACAAGATGTGGCAAATCGCTCAAGATCTTGGTTACAAAAAATACTTCAGCAACCAACAAACAGACGGTGTCACCGACGACCATTTCTTTGTCAACAAACTAGCAGCCATCCCAATGATAGACATCATCAACCGCCCAACAGGAAAGCAGTTTGGCGCCTACTGGCACACGCACGATGACAATATGGACATTATCGACCCTAAGACTCTACAAGCAGTGGGAGCGGTGACCATGCACACTGTCTATCGGTTTGAGCACGGACAGTTTTAATACTAGTCAATCGCATTTTTAAGAACTGAGCCCTTTTTAAAGCTCAAGCTGCTCTGTTTATTTGTTGAGGTGATGGTTTGTTTGTAAAAAACAACTCAACAGCTCATTAAGGCAACCATACATTTCAAATACAAAACCGCTTCCAACTTTGAGTTGGAAGCGGTTTCTGTTTTCGATAGTCTGTATAAACGAAAAGCCACTTATCAAATGATAAGTGGCTTTCTTCTGTGGGCGATGAGAGACTCGAACTCCCGACCCCCTCGGTGTAAACGAGGTGCT
>JAHDBO010000201.1 GCA_020630355.1 Saprospiraceae bacterium | reverse complement strand
AAATCTGTTTGATAAATAGAAAAACCACCTCTTCTATTCCCAACGAGCATGTCTATAAACCCATCGGCATTGATGTCGTAAAAGGCTGGTACGGTTACTTTTCCTTCTCGCACGGTTGAATAATCCGTGCTTTTAATCGGGAAAGCATCCTCAAGATGATAAGCGATACTATCGTAATAATATACTTCTCCCGATTCGCTACCTGAAAACAATTTCCATTCCTCTTCTACATTGACAATGGCAGGACTAGAGAACCCCGTTACAAATCCTTGTTTTCGGGTATCTATCATCCCCCACCTTTCTACATTAGGCGCATTGCTTATATCCGCATCAAAATTAGGTTCATCTATTGTTCCTATGTTCTTAAAGAAATTGACATTCCCATTGCGCTCTCCAATAATCAAATCTGCTAAACCATCTGCATCCGCATCCCAAATCCTAGGAACGGCATGTTGCCCAACATCAATGCCCATATAGCCCAATACGGGGGCACCGAATACTAGTGGATTGCCTTCCCCTGCCGTGTTTTCTACAAAAATCAGTTTGCCAAACTCCTCCCCCACTATCAAATCCTCGTCCCCATCGCCATCTATATCTCCAAAGCCTGGCACATAATTACGTGTATTATATTGGCTAAGCCCTAAATAATCTTCTTCTTTCAATTGAAAAACAGGATTGGAAATGGAACCTGTATTTTCAAACAAATATAATCTTCCTGCAAAGCTTTCGCCATTCATACGCAAGCCAAATGAACCAAGCACCAAATCCATCAAGCCATCAGCGTTATAATCGACAAAAGCGGGATTCGCCCCAGAACCAAAATCAATCATTTCGTTAATCAAGAAATCTTTTTGCTGCAACTCGAACACAACATTGTCATTGGTAGAAACATCTTTATAAAACCAAGCCGCATTGTAATTTTCGGAAACGCCCTCTACATTGGGCGAAACCAACAAATCCTTTTTACCATCATTATCAACATCTAAAAAAAAGCCAGCAGGAAATAATTGTAAGTCTAGTGGCGTATCATAGCTCGGAAAACTCTGGTCTTTAGAGGTCATATAGGCTTCCATATTATCGCCCGTATTGGTCAGCATAGAGAAATTGCTAAAAGAAATATCCCCTAATATCACTTCCTTGTCCCCATCCGCATCCAAGTCCAATGTCAGTACCGTGGACCCAGAATGTCTGGAAGATGTCCCTGCTCTGTCTTCATCCCAAAGACCATCCACGGGTTCATTTGTACCTGCACAAGTATCAATACTTGTACTCAATTCAATCGTACTCCCAAAACCACTCTCATAGAACCGCCCCCAGCACTTGTCCTCAAATTCAAAAATCAAAGAATCCCTCCCGTAGCCCATTTCGACGGATTGATTTTGATAATACTCCACTGTTCCTCCATTAATAGTGAAGGTCACCACATCCAAATCACCATCCCCATCAATATCATCAATAGCTGGAATGTCCTGTCCCGTTACATAAATATTTAAATTATTACCTGAACTAGAAGGAAAGGTCAATACATCAAAACTGTAATTATTATTGGGAATCAAATCAAATTTTAAAAGACCGTTTTCAAATCGTCCTTTGTACACCTCGATAGCCGCTGCGGCTTGTCGAGTACCGGAAGCGAAAATATCCGAAGCCCCATCCCCATCAAAATCCCGCATCAACATCCATTCTTCTACCCTAGGAAAATGCTTTGCTAAATCGGGACGATATTCATAATCAACCTGACCGCTCGTCCCATGATTCAAAAGCGTGACAATTGCCCCTCCTGTTTTATCGAAAATCACCAAATCCATTCGACCATCGCCGTTCAAATCTGCCTCGGAGAACTGAGGGTTGTCCAAACCGCCCACCAATGCCATCGGCAATTCGTTCCCAGAAAGGTCTCGAAATGCCACACTCATTTGTTCTCCTAAATTCTGGGCAAAGAGCGTTTGTGCGATAAAAAATAAGAATAGTACACTAAATGTTCCCCTTCTAGAAATGGTGATTATTTGCATATCTAAATCTATTGATTAATTTTAATGGTCAGAGAAAAGAACGAGTCTCCTCATTCTCCAAACAAAATTAGAAATTATAATAGGAACAATTCCTATTTTCCTTTAAACGCTACACTAACCGACACTTTTTATGAACGCCAAATCCCTTAGTTCCATTCTTTTTTGTTGTCTTTTTTTCCATTTCACATGGGCACAAGACAATATAGCAAACGTAGATTCCATCGCTGTTGATACTTTTGTTGCTCCTCCTCCGATACCAGAGGTAGCCGTCAATAGCTTTGAAGCCCAACTCATCAAAGATGGTGCTTCAACGGCATTATTATTCAAATCTTTCAATTTGAACGGTAAGGGCAAGGTCTATATCAACAAGGAGAAAGTGGACTTGGTTTTTGAAAACGGAGAAGCAAAACATCCTTTCCCTACTGATGAGCGAGGCAATTTACTCCTGCTTTCTACCGACAAAAAAGACAAAGGATACGGCGATTACCAATTGGTGCATGTTTCTTCTTACAAGGGTGGCCCGATCCGCTCTAGGAACATTCCCTTGTGGCTCAGCATACTCCCCCCTTTGATTGCGATTGTCCTAGCACTTGTATTTAAGGAGGTGATTATTTCTTTGTTCGTTGGCGTATGGGCCGGCGCCTTTATTGCAGGTGGCTTGCGCTTCGATTCTTTTTACTACCTATTGGTTTCTTTCTGGGAAGTCGTGTCCAATTATGTTGTCCAAGCCTTAGCAGATAGCGACCATATTTCGGTAATTGTTTTCTCCCTTTTGATAGGTGGAATGGTGGCCATCATCTCTAGAAACGGAGGCATGGCAGGGGTCGTTCAATCCCTTTCCAAATATGCTACGTCTCCAAAGAGCTCTCAATTTATTACTTGGTTACTAGGCGTAGCCATTTTCTTCGATGATTATGCCAATACGCTTATCGTAGGAAATACGATGCGTTCTGTCACCGATAAATTCAAAATCTCTAGGGAAAAACTCGCCTATATCGTAGATAGTACGGCTGCGCCCGTTTCGGCTGTGGCGTTTATCACCACTTGGATTGGGGCGGAGCTAGGCTATATTGAGGATGGTATTGCCTTATTGGAAAACTTCGGTGGGGGCAGTGCCTATTCGATATTTATCAGTTCTTTAAAGTATTCCTTCTACCCCATTTTGACGCTCTTTTTTATTTTGATTATCATTTTTACAAAAAGGGATTTTGGTGGAATGTATAAGGCAGAAATACGTGCTAGAACCACAGGACAGGTTTCCCCAGCAGCGACCGAGGGCGACGACGAGCCGAATATGGAAGACTTAACGCCCGTAGAAGGTGCTCCCCGAAAATGGTACCATGCTGCTATCCCTGTTTTCACGGTTATTTTTATGACTATTTTTGGACTAGTCGATACAGGTATGGCATCAAGCTATAGTGCCCTTCTGGATGCAGGAGCGGAAGTTGCTTCTTCGGGCTGGGGCGATGTCTGGGGCGCAATGGCTGCTTTGACAGATGGAGATGATTCTTTCTTTATGAAAATAGGGACGCTGATTGGCAATTCCAACTCTTATGTCGCTTTGCTTTGGGCTTCTTTATCGGGTGTTGTTGTAGCGATTGTACTAACGATAGGCGGTGGCATCATGAAATTGCACGACACCATGCACACCATGACGACGGGTTTCAAAACCATGCTCCCTGCTTTGATTATATTGACAATGGCTTGGTCTTTGGCAATCATCACCAAGGAACTGCATACAGCGACTTACTTAACTTCGACGCTACAAGGCAGCATCAATCCGTATGCCATGCCGATGATCATATTCATCTTGGCAGCGGTGATTGCTTTCTCCACAGGTTCGAGCTGGAGTACAATGGCGATTTTATACCCGATTGCGATTCCTACGACTTGGGCCATCTGTATGGCAGCGAATATTGACCCAGAAATTGCTAAAGAAATTTTATTGAATGTGATTGCAGTCGTATTGGCGGCTTCGGTACTCGGCGACCACTGTTCGCCCATATCGGACACGACGATTCTTTCCTCGCTTGCCTCGGATTGTAACCATATCGACCACGTGCGGACACAGTTGCCCTACGCACTTTGTGTCGGTGTATTTAGTTTGGGCTGTGCCGGTGTTTCTACCTTTTTAGGAGGTGGCTGGACAGTTAGCCTTCTCCTAATCATTGTCTCCTTGACTGGTCTTTGGGCAATCGTACGCTTTGTAGGGAAGAAGGTGGATTGA
>JAHDBO010000200.1 GCA_020630355.1 Saprospiraceae bacterium | reverse complement strand
TCATCAACTATCAACCATTACTTATGTATATTCTTTCCCTCGACCAAGGCACTACATCCTCCAGGGCCATATTGTTTGACCATGCTGGTGTCATCATCGCAACCGAGCAACAAGAATTTACTCAGATTTTTCCAAAATCTGGCTGGGTAGAGCACAACGCCAATGAAATTTGGCAAACCCAATTGAAAGTAGCACAAGATGTTTTGAAAAATAATGGCATCTCTGCGGCTCAAATAGCAGCCATCGGCATCACTAATCAAAGAGAAACGACCGTAATCTGGGATAAAAATACTGGAGAGCCTATCCACAATGCGATTGTATGGCAAGATAGAAGGACGGCTGCTATTTGCGATGCTTTAAAGGCAGATGGACACGAAGCCTATATTCGGAAAAACACGGGACTCGTCGTGGATGCTTATTTTTCGGGGACTAAAGCCAAGTGGTTATTGGATAATGTAGAAGGTGCTAGGGCAAAAGCGGCGAAAGGAGAATTGCTTTTTGGAACAATCGACACATGGTTGGTTTGGAAATTGACAGGGGGCAAAGTACATGCTACGGATTACTCCAATGCTTCTAGGACTTTGATGTATAATATTGATACTTTAAAATGGGATGAGCAATTGCTAGGCTTATTGGATGTTCCTTCCTCTATTTTGCCAGAGGTACTTCCTTCGAGTGGAGATTTCGGGCAGACAGAATCCTATCTTTTTGGTGGAGAAATCCCCATAGCAGGTATAGCGGGAGACCAACAAGCCGCCTTGTTTGGGCAAGCGTGTTTTGAGGTGGGGATGGCAAAGAATACTTACGGTACGGGTTGTTTTATGTTGATGAATACAGGGACGGAACGAGTCGAATCCAAATCAGGCTTGTTGACGACGATTGCTTGGGGCTTGGACGGCAAAGTGACCTATGCTCTAGAGGGGAGTGTGTTCATTGCAGGGGCGGCTATTCAATGGTTGAGAGATGGTTTGAAACTGATTGATGAATCACCCGATTCCGAGTTTTTTGCGATGAAAGTGCCCGATACAGATGGTGTCTATGTCGTACCTGCTTTTGCGGGCCTAGGTGCTCCGTATTGGGATATGTACGCTCGGGGCGCGATTTTTGGTTTGACCAGAGGAACAACTAAGTCTCATTTGATTAGAGCGACGCTAGAGAGTCTGGCATATCAAACTAAAGATGTGCTTTCAGCTATGGAATCGGATGCAGGCAAAGCACTAAAAACCCTGAAGGTTGACGGAGGAGCTTCCGCTAATAGTTTGTTGATGCAGTTTCAGTCCGATATTTTAGGCGTAGCTGTAGAACGACCTAAAATTATAGAGACTACAGCACTAGGAGCGGCTTATTTGGCCGGGCTTGCGGTTGGTTATTGGAAGTTGGATAGTATTCAGCAGAATTGGCAACTGGACGAAGCATTTGAGCCGAATATGGACGAAGCTCAAAAAGAAAAACTCTATAAAGGCTGGCAAAAAGCCGTAAAACGCTCTATGGATTGGGAGAAAGACGAATAATTACCACGCTTCTTGATTTGCAATGGGATTATCATTCAATATTTATAATCTAAGTACTGGTCAAAAAATAACTTCTCGATTAGGATTTTGGCGAATAGCTTGAAAAAACTCATTATCAATCATTTTTCCTTTGCCAAGGGCATCCCTTTGGGGCGCTATTGCGCCAAAAATCGTTAAGTTATTTTTTGACGGTTTCTTATCAAAGTCTTAAATACTATTAAGACTGTTAAAAAGACTACCTTTTTTTGATAGATACCGTTCATAAAGGCGGGTGTTTGAAGGATTGGGTATGAAAAACGGCAATAAGTTTTTACATTTGCTAATGAAAATACACCCTAAGTTCATTTCCACACTAGGACAACTTTCTTACATTATGAACTCAATTTTATTAAACTTTTATTTAGGATGAGAAAAATATTCTTACTCTCAATGGTGATGTTACTTTCATTGCCTTATGCTCAGGCCCAATTTAAAGCGGCTAAGAAAAAGGCTACTAAAGCGGCTGGTATGGTTGCCACTTCTTTGGATGATGCCAAAAAAATGATGGATGAAGCGATCACTGAAGCAGAAAGCGCTTCGGATGCTAAACCAGGTGCCATTTCTAAAATATACGCAAGTAAAGGGAAAATGTATAGTGGTTTGGTAGCTGCAGATGCGGACGCTATCGCATTAAAAGCAATCAAAGGTGATGCAGAAATCAGAAATGGTGATGCAGGCCCAGTAGCCTATGCTGCTTATACGAAAGCACTTGAAACTGCCGTGAAAAAAGGAGATGCAAAAGTGGCTGTTAGTGGTTTGATTAGTCTTGCTACAGACTTGAACGTAGTCGGAAGAGAAAAGTATGGTTTGAAAGAATATAAAGGAGCATTTTCTGATTTCAATACAATACTTGAAATCAAAAATACCTTAGAAGCTTCTGGTAACAAGTCTATCTTGGACAAAAAAGAAGACTATGAAAACACGCTTTTCATAGCGGGGGTTTCTGCCTATATCGGTCAAATGCTCCCTAAAGCAGAGGGGGTCTTCGAGAAATTATATGCTGCTGAGTATGATAATGCACTAGTTTATGAGGCTTTGTTTAAAATCAACGCTGAAAGTGATGAAACCAAGGCATTCAAATACTTAGAAGATGGTATAAAAAAATACCCAGATGACAAAAACCTTAGAATTGCCGAAATCAATTACTATATCCAAAAAGGAAGATTTGGAGAATTGGAAGGAAAACTGAAAGAAGCCATTAAAAGAGAGCCAGAGAATTCTTCTTTGGATTTGACTTTGGCGAATATCTACGACCAAATCTATCAGAAAGACTTAGAAAAAAATGGTGTCAAATTGGATGCCAATAATAAGGTTATCAATGATAAATTTGCGGAGTCAATTACTTACTATCAAGCTACTTTAGATAAAATAGACAAAGCAGGAAAAGGAGATAAATTCGTACCTACTTATGCGCAGGGCGCACTACTTTTTAACGCTGCTGCTAAATTGTCCCAAGCTTTATCTGAAATTCCTTTTAGCAATGCTAATTTGAAGAAAATGGATAAAATGGAAGCTGATATTAAAAGTATTTTTGATGAAGCGCTGCCTTATTTCTTAGAGGCTTACAAGCTTAATTCAAAAGATAGAAATACCTTGATCGCATTAAAAGAAATCTATGCTAGAAAAGGAGATTTCGATACTTCTAATAAGTACAAAAAAGAGTTAGAAGCGCTTTAGGGTCAAGCTAGAAAATATTCCAATTAAAAAGCAAGTAGGATACAACTTCCTACTTGCTTTTTTCGTCTTATGAGGGATAGTCCATTGATTTCCTTTTTATTCTCTTCTTATGTCAATTCGCCTTGTTCTTCTTCTTTTTCTAGGAATATTGTCTTTCTATTCTGATGCCAAAACGGTCATTTTCCAATTTGAAGTAAGCAATCCCCAAGTTAGTTTTGTGAGCTTATCTTATAAAAAACAAGGACAAAAACATCCTTCTATTTATAAAGGCACTTTGAAAGCAGGAGGTGTGGTCAATCTTGGGTTGGAGTTTGAAAAAGGCACCCTTATAGAGCTAGAGCATGCAGGAGCGAAAATGAATATCTATGCTGGCGACGCCTCGCCCTTGTCCATTCGTTTTGATGGCGATGATATGCTACGGACGATAAGCTTTGAAGGGGAGGGAGCCGTTGTCAATCAATTTCTAACAGAGCATCAAAAAAACTTTGGTAGTGAGGGACGTTCCTTTGTAGAGTTTCCTTTGTCATCAGCTTGGCTTGGGAAGCGGTTTTTTGAAAAGGCAAGGACACTAGGCGAAGCAGATTATTATCAAGAATTGGAAATCTTTTATAAAAATAAAGAAAAGCACCTCAACAAACATCGTGTGCAATTGCCTTCAAATCTGGTGCAAACAATACAGCAAGAAGATAAATATGAAGCCTTGGTTTTTAAATTGTTGTACCCTATCTTAAACAAAGAAAACTATGATAGAAGCCGCTTGAACCGCTTGTCTCAACAGTATCATTTGAAAAAGGCAGCCTGGGATGATAAGCTGCTGGAAAACCCGATTTATGGATTGTATCTGGATATATATGCTCAATATCTCTATTTGCCAAAAACAGATAATAATCCTAAAATAGAATATGAGCTTTATGATTTGATTAGCAATAATTATCGTGGACAGTCGAAGTATTTTGCGCTAAAAGAATTGATGAAAAACGTCTATCTCCGCAAAACGGAATCCCGATTGGCCA
>JAHDBO010000199.1 GCA_020630355.1 Saprospiraceae bacterium | reverse complement strand
GCTAAGTATGGTACTAAAGCGACACCACCTCGTTCTCGATACATCGAATTTAGGATATTACCATTCAAACCCGCCTCAAAAAGTTTCTGCAAATAAGAGCGATACATCGTCGCCACAATCGCCAAAAAGAACAAAATCCCAATCATTAACCAGAATAAAAACCCAACATTAAATTGATTCTTAGGCTGACTAGGTTGTTTAATCGTAGGGGTGTTTACGACAGAAGGAACAGTCTCTTCTTCACTCTCAACTTCTGCAAAGGTTTTCACTTCCTCTGTATATACCTCAAAAGGGTTATTTGATTTTGGTACAAAAATAGTTTTATTGGAACTCGTATCTTTCTTAACCAAAATCTGTTTCAAATCCATTCGGTGCATTAGCTCAAAAGGGTTGACACCTTCTCCTTGCGCCCAACACATTTGAGAAACTCCTAAAAACACCAATATAGAAACGAAAAGCCTCATTTCAACAAAGGTAAGGAAATAGTCTTTGGACTTTGATTATTGCTCTTTTGTTTTTTCGATGACTTGCCCTCGAAGCATTAAAATATATGGTCGAGCTTCTTTATTTGTGAATACAGTAACCGATTTAACAAACTTCCCCAACTCTTTCGCGTCATAAGTCGCTTCGAGTGTTGCCGTTGTCTCTGGCAAGATTGGCGTTTCGGGATATTCTATATCGGTACAACCACAAGAACCATTGACTTTCGTCAACAAAAAAGGAGTCTTTCCCCTATTAGAAAATTTAAAAATAGCTTTTGCAGCTTTATCCTGTGGAATTTCTCCGAAATCATAAACCAGACTTTCCCACTCAATATAATCTTCCTCTAAAACAGTTTGCTTTACAAGTTCCACTTCTTTCAGCCCAGAACCTGACTGCGCATTCCCAAAAAGAAAACAAAAAAACAAAGCCGTTGTACTAATTAGAGATTTCATGAGAAACTAAAATTTTAGATTTTACAAAAATAAGCCCTAAAAGGATAAATTTGTTGTTAAGGAAACAATAAAACGATTTCTTAAAAGACAATTTAAAGTTCTCTAAATCCACAAGATGTCTAGTTAATTGACATTTCACAATTAACAATTAACAATTATATTTTCATGCCTCGACCAGACTTTAGCCAGATACAACCCGATTTCAAATTTGGTTTGGATGCCAATCTTACTAGGACAAACACTCCTAGTCCAGAAAAAATCGACATCAAAAGCCATTACACCGCCAAAGATGCCGAAGACTTGATGCACTTGCGCTATGTGGCGGGTTTGCCTCCCTTTTTACGAGGTCCATACAGTTCGATGTATACCGTACGTCCTTGGACGATACGGCAATATGCGGGTTTCTCCACAGCGGAAGAAAGTAACGCCTTCTACCGACGCAATCTAGCCGCAGGACAAAAAGGACTTTCTGTTGCTTTCGATTTGGCAACGCATCGAGGCTATGATTCCGACCATGAACGGGTACAGGGCGATGTGGGAAAAGCAGGGGTCGCCATTGATACTGTCGAGGATATGAAAATTCTTTTCGACCAAATCCCCTTAGATAAAATGTCCGTTTCCATGACCATGAATGGAGCGGTCATTCCTATCATGGCATTTTATATCGTGGCAGCAGAAGAACAAGGCGTCAAACCAGCACAGCTCAGCGGTACAATCCAGAATGATATTTTGAAGGAATTCATGGTGCGGAATACCTATATCTATCCGCCTGCCCAGTCGATGCGCATCATTTCGGATATTTTTGAATATACTTCTCAAAATATGCCCCGCTTCAATTCTATCAGTATCAGTGGCTATCACATGCAAGAGGCTGGAGCAACCGCCGATATTGAAATGGCTTATACTCTAGCGGATGGTTTAGAATATATTCGTGCAGGTATCAAAGCAGGGCTGAAAATTGATGATTTTGCGCCAAGGTTATCCTTCTTTTGGGGCATTGGTATGAATTTCTTTATGGAAATTGCCAAAATGCGAGCTGCTAGGATGATCTGGGCAAAATTGATAAAACAATTCAATCCACAGAACCCAAAATCCTTGATGCTTAGGACGCATTGCCAGACTTCGGGCTGGTCTTTGACAGAGCAAGACCCTTTCAACAACATCGGTCGGACTTGCATCGAAGCAATGGCAGCAGTTTTAGGGGGAACGCAATCTTTGCATACCAATTCCTTGGACGAAGCAATTGCCTTGCCAACGGATTTTTCCGCAAAAATCGCTCGGGACACCCAAAAATACATCCAAAGCGAAACGGACATCACCAAAGCGATCGACCCTTGGGCGGGTTCCCACTATGTGGAAAGCCTGACCCATGAAATCGCAGAACGTGCATGGGCATTGATACAAGAGGTCGAAGAACTAGGCGGTATGGCTAAAGCTATTGAAGAAGGCTTACCCAAAATGCGTATCGAAGAGGCGGCCGCTAGGAAACAAGCTCGCATTGATAGTGGACAAGACCAAATTGTAGGTGTGAATATCTTTCGACTGGAAGAAGAGACACCGATTGATACGCTGGAAGTGGACAACACAGCGGTACGAGATCAGCAAGTCGCTTCTATCAAAAAAGTAAAAGCCAATCGGGACGAGGCTGCTGCCCAGACAGCTCTAAAAGCCTTGGCAGATGCGGCAGCATCTGGTAAAGGCAACTTACTGGCCTTTGCTGTCGATGCGGCGAGGGCAAGGGCGACCCTAGGAGAAATTTCCATGGCAATGGAAGAGTCTTTTGGGCGCTACGTACCACAATCAAGAACGATCTCAGGCGTATATTCTAGTGAAATAAAAATGGATTCAGATTTCAAAAAAGCCCAAGCTATGGCAGATGAATTTGCCGAACTGGATGGGCGTCGTCCTAGAATTATGGTAGCAAAACTAGGACAAGATGGGCACGACCGTGGCGCAAAAGTCATTGCAACAAGTTTTGCCGATTTGGGCTTCGATGTCGATATAGGACCGCTCTTCCAAACGCCAAAAGAAGCAGCTCGACAAGCAGCTGAAAATGACGTACATATAGTCGGTATTTCTTCCTTAGCTGCTGGACACAAAACGCTCGTACCGCAAACCATTGCAGAACTAGAAAAGCTAGGACGTCCCGATATTCTGGTTGTTGTGGGTGGCGTTATTCCTCCCAAAGATTATGATTTCTTGAACAAAGCAGGCGTCGCTGGAATTTTTGGCCCTGGGACTGTTATTGCTAAAGCAGCGCAGGAAATATTGGAAGTGATGTTGTCTGATTTTGAAGATTGATACCATTTACAAATGCTTGATTTTTGTTACAAAAACCAGTATCTTCATATTGTGGAATATCAAACATAATATGGTCAAAATATCTGAAGCCGAATTAATCAAAAATATCTTGACGAAGCCCAATGCGCCCTTTATCGTCCAAGAGATTAGTGTTCAGTTGGAAGCGGAGCGAGCACGCAGAATCGCTTTTTACAATGAAATAACAGAACAACAGAAAGCGGAATTCATCAACGGAGAAGTCATTATCCACTCACCTGTCAAGAAAGAACACAATGATGCTTCGATGGCTGTTTTTCGATTAATCAGTTTGTACAATTCCAAGCATCAACTCGGCTATGTTGGTTACGAAAAGGTCATGATTGCGCTTACACGAAATGACTACGAACCAGATGTCTGTTTTTTCAAAAAAGAAAAATCAAAAGACTTTAAAAAGGGACAAACGCGCTTTCCTGCCCCCGATTTGGTCGTTGAAATCCTATCAAAAGGCACGTCAAAAATAGATAGGACTATCAAGTTCGAGGATTATCAAGCACATGCTGTCCAAGAATATTGGATGATTGACCCAGTGAAAGAAACAATAGAACAATATCGCTTGGATAAAAAAGGGAAGTATGAACTTATCTTAAAATCAACAAGCGGTCAGCTCAAATGCAAAGCCATTAAAGGCTTCGAAGTCCCCATCGAAGCCATTTTCAATGAAGCAGAGAATCTTTCAGCAATTCAGGAAATTTTAAAAACTTGAAACCTTCTTTAAACCTTTCCTCTATTCCCCAGTCCTAGAAGCAAATATTTAGAACAAAGCATCCAATTTGTGGCAATAGCTTCCACTCATAGAAAAGAAGACGAGGGCATCTTGATTTTATTGAAAGAGCGTAAAACTTTCGATAGAGGTTTCCGACAATTGGTCGAGACCTATCAAGAACGCTTGTATTGGCATATCCGTCGGATGGTGGGCACACACGAGGATGCCGACGATGTGATTCAGAATACTTTCATCAAAGTATATCGAAGTATCGACCG
>JAHDBO010000198.1 GCA_020630355.1 Saprospiraceae bacterium | reverse complement strand
AGTGTCCTTTCGGATGCAGGCCAACAAGATGTGGATCAGCTTGTTCCTTACCGCAGGTCAAGCGCGTAAAACCCCGTGTGACCTCTATCAGCTTAGGCGCTATCACAGGACCGAAACCCGGGATCGAACGTACTATCTCCGATTGCCCTAATTTAAAGCTTATTTCTACAAAATCATCCCTGATTAAGCGCATCCTGATAGGATATTTTAGCTAATGATGTGTTATATTTGTGTTCGACACGAGACACCTGTTACCTTTTTCCTTTTTTCGATATTCACTGATGTGATTGTGGTGTGAATGTTGATCTATGTATAGTAACCTATTAGATTTTAGAAATTAGACTGAATATCATAGCATTACACCTTGCTCGTTTTGCCAAAATCAAAAACGGTATGATGTCTATTTCATTGGGTCGACTGCATTTCTATCGAGCAATGTTATACAAGCGCAGCTTTTTATGAAAAAACTACTTCCATTTTTTTTGTGTCTCTTCTTATTTTGTTTTTCCACAGCACAAGAAGAACAAGCCACTCAGAAAACCATCCAACCAACAATTATGGTCATTCCTTTTGCAAAGGAAAACCAAGATATGCGTACGGTATTAGAAAACAATTTGAATCTGCGCGTGGGCGTGACCAAAGTCAAGGAAGGTTTTGATAATCGAGGATTCTCTACTGTTGATTTTAGAGCTAAACTAAAACAAGTCAATAATGACAATGCCATGGAAATGGCGAATCAATCCTCTATCAAACAACAAGTCATTGAGCTATCCGGTGCGGATATGTATGTGGAGGTAGAGTCGGCCATCAAACGTACTAAAACTGGCAATTCGGTCACTGTGATCATGACTGCTTATGATGCCTTTTCTGGGCAATCCATCGCCAATAAAGTCTCAACCTCACCGAAATTCTATACAGAAAACTTTGAAAAACTCACCGAGAAAGCGGTTAATGCCGTTATCGAAGATTTCTTAAATGTGATGCAGGAAAAATTTACAGAAATCATCAATAATGGTCGAACCCTCGTTGTCAATATCGGGTTTACCGAAAATTCTGAATATGATATGGATAGTGAAATGGGAGATGAAGAGGAGTTATTGTCTGATATAATAGAGCGTTGGATTGAAGCGAATGCCTATAAGAACTATTATCACCTCCAAGGCGTAACTGCGACCAAAATGATGTTGGACGATGTCCGTATTCCCTTGAAAGATAATAATGGAAGGAATTATCGTGCCTCCCGATTTGCGGGGAAGTTGAGAAACTTCTTAAAAAAATTAGGATTCGACGTTACCAGAGATGTGCAGGGAACGAAGATTTTTATCACGATTAATTAGGATTCAATCATGAAACATTTACTATACACTGTACTTTTCTTTTTTCTATTTTGTTTCGAGGGCTTTGCCCAGAAAAGTGACCTATCGTCAGATTTAGGTATTGTCGTATTTCCTACCCAAAGCGCTGAAATCGCCCCTGTTTTTAAAAATAAAATGGACGCTAAAGTCAATCGGGCTTTCGCCAAAAATGGGGTCTATAATTTACGAGGTTCTGTTTTTGGAGCATTCCCAGAATTTCATATTCTCGAAACAGGGAAAATAGAAGGTATGGCAAACATGACCACTTACAAAGGAGAGTTGACTATCACTGTCAAAAATCTACTGACGGGTGCTGTTTTTACATCTTTTGCTCAAACATTAACTGGAGCCGGCAAGAATCAACGAGCGGCGATGAACATAACAGTCAATTCTTTTAAGGGGACGTCTTCTTCTTTCAAAAAAGAACTGATTCAGCTCCGAGAAAAAATGACTGCTTATTACCAAGAAGAATGTGAGAATCTACTGGCATCCGCTGAAATATTCATTAGCAATAAAGAATATAAAAAAGCGATTGCTTATTTATCTGCTATCCCTGCTCAGGTGGACTGCTATGAGGCCGCCCAACCCAAACTGCAACAATCCTACAGTGCATTTCAAAAACAAAATTGCAGCAATCTACTCTTAAAAGCAGAAATGGCCAATAAGAGAGGTAAAAACACAGAAGCGCTTCGTTACATCGAAATGATGGGAGTCGATTCTCCTTGCCGACAAGAAACGACCTATCTTCTGCAAAGAATAGAAGCAAGCATTGAAACCAAAAACAAACAGAAATTCCAGTTCCTAGCAAAGGCATACAAAGACAATCTGCTCCTGAAAAGAGCCACAATCGAATCTCAAGCCGCTATAGGAAGTGCCTATTTTCATGCGCTTGGTAGTACTACAAAGCGATAGGTAAATTGTCAATAGATGGGATTTTAACATTCAAAATCATCATTTTGGAGAGATTTTTGCTCCTAACAAAATAATTTATGGTTGAAAAAATGATGTTGTGCTTGCTTGAAGACATTTATTTTTATACCTTTAATATGTTCCTAGTGAAAAAACTCTCAATACTATTTTATGAAGCAAAATTTACTCCTAATTCTATTTGTTTTTATTACACTCAATTTGATGGCGATTCCACCAATTGAGACAAATAGCAATCCGAAACCAATACAAACGGAAAGTATTACTTCCTTTGACAACGGAAATATCAGATTATTTCCCAATCCTGCCAGTGACTATATCAGAATTGCCAATGGTGATAGGATAAAAAATGTTTTGGTCATTAATATTGTAGGAAAGACCGTTCTTTCTTTTCAAAATATTGATGCTTCCGAAAAACTAGACATCAGCAACTTGAACGCTGGTTTGTACTTGGTGAAGCTAATGGACGAAAACAATAGAAATATCAAAACACTACGTCTAAGTAAAAGATAAAATAGGCCCTCATAAAATAGTAGAAAAGGCTATTCTGTACATTGTCAGGATAGCCTTTTTTATATTTATTCCCCTATCCAGTCACTCGGAAAAACACTTGCTTCGAATACCCACAAATTAGGTAGAATAAAGTAAACAATCAATGTCAACAGGAATATAGAAATCACATTCAACCAGACACCAACACGCACCATGTCAGGAATTTTTAAATAACCCGAACCAAAAACGACGGCGTTCGGTGGTGTGGCCACAGGCAACATAAAAGCACAAGAAGCTGCTACCGTTGCACCGACCATCAAGACATAAGGATGTACATCCACAACAATTGCCATTGGAGCTAATATGGGCAAAATCATGGCTGTTGTTGCCAAATTGGAAGTAATCTCAGTTAAAAAATTGACTGCTGCTACTAGTACCAAAAGCAAAACAAAGAGCGATGCCCCCTCAAGCAAACTCATTTGTCCGCCTATCCAATCTGCTAATCCGCTTGACTTGAATCCTTCTGCTAGAGCCAAACCGCCGCCAAACAACAAAAGAATACCCCAAGGTAATTTAACGGCTTCCTCCCAGGTGATGATTGCCCTCTTATGCCGCTTTGATGCTGGTATCAAAAACAGCAACACTCCTGCTACCATAGCAATGATGGTGTCATCTATATTGGGTATAATATTTTTTAAAAGGAAAGAACGGCTTATCCAAGCGAGTGCCGTAGCCGTAAAGATTAGGAGGACAACTTTTTCTTCGTAGCTCATTTTGCCCAGTAATCCAATCTGACGTTTGATTTCTGCCTTTCCGCCAGGAAAGGATTTTTGCCGAAATTGAAAAGCAAAAGTTGTGAGGTATTGCCAACAAATAAAAAGGAGGACTATCGAGATGGGCAATCCAAAACCAATCCATTGAGAGAAAGAAATCTCAATATCATAAGTCTCTTCAACAATTCCAGCCAATACCAAATTAGGAGGCGTTCCTATCAAAGTGGCCATCCCTCCTATTGAAGCACTATAAGCAATCGCCAACATCAGTGCCTTTCCAAAAATCAAGTTTTCATTTTCGACCGTATCGGGATTATCTGCCAGTTGTTTGATTATCGCAATCCCTATGGGTAACATCATTACTGCTGTTGCTGTATTGGAAATCCACATGGACAAAAATGCAGTAGCAATCATAAACCCTAAGATGATACGCTTAATATTCGTCCCAATAAAATTGATAATATTCAATGCAATCCGCTTGTGCAAATTCCAACGCTCTATCGCAATTGCTAGCATAAAACCACCGATGTACAAGAAAATGTAGCGATGACCAAAAGAAGCCGTAGTCGTTTTTAACTCAAGCGCCCCAGTCAAGGGAAACAAAATAATCGGCAGCAAAGATGTAACCGCAATTGGAATAGCTTCCGTAATCCACCAAGTCGCAATCCAAAGCGTACATGCCAAGACTGCATTCGCCTCTCGACTCATCCCTTCAGGATGGAAACCGTACAGGCAAAGCAGAAACAGTACAGGTCCTAGAAATAATCCTATTTTTTTTGCTTTCAAGATTTCA
>JAHDBO010000197.1 GCA_020630355.1 Saprospiraceae bacterium | reverse complement strand
TAAAGTTAGGGAAAAATCCTAGAAATTAAATTTGAGGGCCTCGTTTTGATGACTCATTAGGGCATATCTTTCTAGTACTTTCAAGCAAAGCAAGTCTTCTAAAAGAGGGTTTTGAAAACGCCGCACATATTGCTGTGCATTTTGGATGATTTGCTCTGCCTCGGCTGTGTTTTTAGTATAATAATCCATCTTCTCTTCCAAATCCGAAAAATCTCTCTTCACTTGCACATAATGTGTACCTGGAATCAAAGTCCCTTCCATAAACCAAGTCTCGCAGGTAGGAGGAGGCATCAAGCAAAGTGAATTGGAAGACATAATCCACTTTAAGCTGGTCGCCACATCATTGCCTTCAGGGCTGAAAATGAATTTATATTGCAATTGTTCCTTGATGGACAAGAAGTCCTTTTGCCAAGGGTCTTCAGTTTTGGGTTTATTGGTTTGCCCGACATTACAAAGGGGGTGATTCCAAAATTGCCGTACAAAATCCTTGCGCACAGGCTGGTAAGCGCCACCTCTCCACACCAGTTTATTTTTCTTTTTAGAAAAAGGTGTTTTATCGTTTACAAAATAAAAATGGCGTCTTTTATTGAGTTTAAATAGAACGGAATTAGCGTTGTCCCCTAGAATTGGTCTGGCTTTTAGCAGGGTAGGATATGGATTGACACTAGTGTCGTCTCCAAAGCGATAAGCAAAACGGGTATCTGCATTAAAATAGTGCAAAAACTCTTTCAAATCCAAATAATAATCGGTGCCCCTCGTCTTTTTGAAATGCTGCACTTGGATGGCTTCTGATGGAACAGGGAAATTATTTTTGATTTTAAAATAATAAGCTAGCCTTTGATTCAATTCATTTTTATCACAATCCTGCTCGTATTGCTTGAGTTGTTTATATCGATTTTTGAAATAAGGTGTAGGTAGGAAATTATACCCAAAACGCTTGATGTAGTAGAATAACTTGAAACTCATAGATTGGTCAAATATACCTCAAATTTACTAGACAGAATAAAAGACTTTATCGTATCTTTTATAAAAAAAGATGTCGAAGCATATTTTCTACTTGGTATTGATAAGTTGCTGTTTGTCTTGTCAATCTACTCCTAAAAAGCAGGAAGCAATAGAACCAAAACTGCCCATGGGTATTGAAGGAGAAATTCTACAGAAATCCATCAAAACACATGGAAGTTGGCAACAATGGCAGGATTTGAAAAGTATCCGATATACAAAGCGGACGAAACTACTGCGGCAAGACGGAACGCTAGAAAAAGATATTAGTCAGCTGCATCAATATCAATTACATCCAAGTTTGAAGGTGCGTATAGACTGGGAAGAAAAAGGAACAAATCATTTAATTATCTACGATGGGAAAAATGCTATTCAATACAGGGATGGAATAGTATCCAATCAAAATGCATTAGGCTCGGTACAGGCAGCTCATTATGTATTATTCCAACCGTTTAAATTAGTTGACGAAAATGCAACCCTTCAATATATGGGAATAGATACCTTGAAAGATGGCTTAGTTGTGGATAAAATGGCAGTTCATTATGATACGGGGAAGTCCAAAGATGACCATTGGGTGTATTTTTTTGATAAGGAAAATGGAACGATACAAAGTACTTGGGTAAATCATGGCAAGGGAGCAAGCCTTATTCAAAATCTCAAGACGGAAAAAATCGATGGTATTTTATTCAACACCGAACGGGTGAGTTTTACAAGCGATTCCTTGTATCAAGCACTTTGGAAACGAGCGGAATACTGGTACGGTGATTATGAATGTAATGTAAAGTTAGAGGAAACTCTATTTGAACAGTTGGATTAAATGGGTAGCTAGAGCATCAAGGCGTATAAGTCTTGACGCTCTAGTGAATTATTCTTTCACGACTTCTTGTACCATCTTAATTCGTTCCTGCTCTTCATCAGCAGATTTGAGGAAAAGCGCGTCAAAATATTCCCCATTTTCCCATTCATCCATGAAGTCATCGTAATGAGGGGAGGCAGGGTTTCCAGAAGTGCCACCGGGATACACCACTTTTGCTTTGACTTCATCGCCCAATTCGACAATCATGCGCCAAGAAGGTCCGTGCGACCTGTAAGTTGCATTTAGGGCTTCTCCTGTTCCACTAGCATATAATTTTCTACCCATGCCATCCAATCTTGCCAAGTGGTTGATGTAAGTTGGGTTGTGTGTTCCTCGGTCTAGACCTTGATTTTTTGCTCGGAGTTCATTCATTTCCTTGACCATTTCTTGGAAGGATTTATTGACAATATCTTTTGCGGTTTCTTTTCCTCTCGAAGCGATGACATCAAAATACTTGTTGGTTGGGTCATCTTCCATCAAATCCATCGCCAACCAAGAATCAGGTCGTACCAAATCCAGCGTATCATTTTTAAATTCATCCCAAGTGAAGAAATAAAATTTCCGACTCCAAATGGAATAGATGACAGGGGCGAGTTCGTCACGGTCAAAGTTGTAATCCCACAATTTGAGTTTGGTGAGGTACTTTTTGCCGTCTTCATCCAATTTATCTTCTTCCAGGAAAGAATAAAAAATAGGCAGCATCCGCTCCGCTTTGATGCTGTAATTTGAATTTTGCAATGCCATCATATCTTCGACGGTGATGTCATTCATTTGTGCCAGCATCCGATTGAGATACCGCCCTCTGTAATCACCAAAACCAGCTGAATTGTAGTAATAAGGATAATCGGGTGCGGTGGAGTGTTGATTGGCAGAAGATACAAAACCCCGTTCGGGGTTTTTCATGGCAGGAATATGTGCCTTCGGAATGAAGCCGAGCCATTCATTTGCCGAAAGGCTACCATCTTGTACAAAACGGCCTTGCTGGTTTTTCTTGATAGGGAATTTGCCCTCGACCCGCATAGCTATATCTCCTTCTTTCGATGCAAAAGCAAAGTTCTGTGCTGGTGCGACATAACCACTTAAAGCTTCCACATAGTCATCGTAGTTTTTGGCTTTATTGAGTTTGTAAAAAACACTGATTTCATTTTCAACTTGCTTGTCATGCGAAATCCAGCGGATGGCGATGTCTTCTCCTTGTTTCCTGTTTTCGTAAGCGACTGGACCCCATTTGGTATAGCGGACGGTGTCTATCACCTCACCTATATCTTTGACTTGATATTTTTCGTATTTGATTTTGGCTTTGACTGCCTGACCATCGAGCATATAATGCGACTTACTATCGTCTTTCCATTTTATGGTATATAAATCCATCACATCCTGTCCCACATTGGTCGGACTCCAAGCGACATTTTCATTGAAACCGATGATGATGCCAGGCAGTCCAGGCAGAGAAACGCCATAGCAATTGTAGTTGGGCGTATGAATTTGCAATTCCATCCATATCGCAGGGAGCGTCATGCTTAAGTGAGGGTCACCGCAAAGAATAGGATTGCCGCTCTTTGTTTTACTGCCTGCCACTGCCCAGTTGTTGGAGCCATTGCTTGGATGGGGTTTTTCAAAAGTCTTGTGTTCAATAGCACCGATAGGTTTTTGTATTTGAATACCATCTTTTGGATAGATGGGCGTGAAGTTCCAAGGCGTTCCTTTCGGAATAATGGGGGATTGGCTCTCAAAATATTCTGGAAACAGAAAATCGAAATCCTCTTGTCCGAACAGAGTCAATAGATTGGTGTTTTCAATATCATTTTCTCTCCCGCACAGACTTTGTGCCATGGATTTGATAAACAAAGCGGATTTTAAAGGCGTCCATTCTTCAGGCTCATAACCGATGAGTTTAAACTCCAGAGGATAGTCTTTAGGGTTTAAGGTTTTGATATAGGCATTGATACCCTTGGAGTAAGCTTCTAGAAAAGCATACATCTGGGCGTCTTCCTTCCAGCCTTCGATGGCATTTTCGGCAGCGTAGACCATGCCTAAGCGACGCATCCGCTTATCGTATTCCAAGGTGCGTTCTCCGATTACTTCTGATAAGCGGCCCGATGCCGCCCGTGTGGAAAAATCCATTTGCCAAAGGCGATGCTGTGCCGTGACATAGCCTTGTAAGTAAGCAGCATCCAAATCATTTTCAGCAAATAAATGGGGAATCATTCTATCATCGTACACCACTTTCGCACCTGCTTTTAAACCAGAGAGGTATAGTGTTGATGCTAGTGTATCATTGGATTGTTTGGCATTTTGCCAGACGCCCGTGAATGGGTTTAGCAATTTTCCAATCGCAGGAACAGACTGTTCACCTACTTTGAAAGAACTGTTCAATAAGTAAACTAATCCAGCTGTGATGACAGCCATTACCAAAAAGCCAAAAAAACGCATAAAATAAGGTTGATTCTAGGAATGAGTTACTCGAAAAAGTCCCAAAAAAGTCAACTTTTTCGTCATTAAGT
>JAHDBO010000196.1 GCA_020630355.1 Saprospiraceae bacterium | reverse complement strand
TACAAAAATAGGATTTCCTTCATTCGATAGGCTTCTGCTTGATTAGTGTTGGTGTTTGCGATAATCAACGAACCGTCGTTGGCAACGTCAATAATATTGCCTTGAAAAGTGGAGCCATCCGCTTTTTTGAAAACTGCTAGTTCGTTGTAGCGGTATAGTTTGTCGAGGTATTGTGCTTTAAGAAGTGCCTTTTTTCCAGCTTTTAACTGCAAATAAAACATTTCTATTTGCTTGAAAAGGAGTTGGCGCAAATCTTTCAAATCGAAGGTTCTATTTCCTAAAATAAATAAAGAAGTAGGGTTGGGTAAATCACTAGGAAAAATACTTTGATTAACGTTTAAACCAATCCCAATGACACTATTCTGTAGGAAGGCGCCACTCAAGGTGTTTTGGATTAAAATACCTCCTATTTTCAGATGTTCAGCATAAATATCATTGGGCCATTTGATAGCAACGGGCTTGGGCAGGGAGGCTTGTACAGTGGCATGAACCCCTAGGGCGACAGCCATATTCAAAAAATACTGTTCCTTTGCTAGAAGGAATTTTGGTTGTAGTATAATGCTCAAAGTCAGGTTTTTACCGATGGCACTTTTCCATTCACTCCCCATCTGTCCCCTGCCTGCGAATTGTTCTTTGGTTGCAATGACCGTGCCTTCTGAAACTTTCTGATTGGACAATAAATTTAAAGCGTAACTATTGGTCGAACCTACTCGTTCCAAATCATGTACAACTTTGCCAATAAAAAAGCTGTTATTGTTAGAGTTCAATGTAATTTTGGTATTTTTATAGTCAAATTCAATTAGAAAAGCTAAATAAACTAAAATCAAAGATAATTTGAATTTAAAAACGGATTTAACGCTTAGTAGCGTAGAGGAGATAAATAATCTCATAATAGATAGTATCCAAGATATCAAGGGAAAAAATATTGTGAAGATTGATTTGAGGAAACTAGATGACGCTCCAACCGATTTTTTTATTGTTTGCGAAGGAGATTCTACTGTTCAAGTTCATTCTATAGCCCAAAATATTAAAAAGCGCTTGAAAGCCGAAGCTGGACAACAGCCCGTTCACATGGAAGGGGCTACTGGTAGTCGGTGGGTCTGCGTAGATTATTTCAATGTGGTAGTGCATGTGTTCTATCATGAAACTAGAGCTTTCTATCAATTGGAAGATTTATGGAGCGATGGGGCTGTTACGGAATATGCTGATATATAGGATGCTTTTTTCTTTCAAAAAACATTGTTAAGGATAGATTTGCAGCATTTTGGTCTAATCTTTTAACGAATTTTCATTTGGGTTGTTGGTATTTTTAGAAAGAATGAGATAACCTAAATCAATTATAACTTTTAATGGAAAATAAAGGAAATAAGGACAATAAACCAAGTACAGGATTTAACTCTTATTGGATTTATGCGGTCATCATAATCGTCCTCATGGGATTAAGTTTCTACCCTTATACGGTAGAAAATAAAGGCAAAATAGATTGGGGGAGATTTGAGGCAATGGTGAAAAACAAAGATGTTGAGAAACTAATTGTCGTTAATAAGGAACGTGCTAATGTTTATTTGAAGAAAGAGTCGCTAGAAAAAGAGGCTTATAAAGATGCCGCCAAAGGGACAATCGGTGGATTGAATAAAGTGGCACACTACTCTTTTGAAATCGGCCCCGTAGAGCGATTTGATGAGAAATTAGCGACTATTCAAGAAGATATTCCTAGGAATGAACGCCTTTTTGCTCGTTATGAGACGAGGACAAACTGGATGGCAAATATCCTGAGTTGGATGTTGCCGCTTTTTATCATTGTGGCGATTTGGTTGTTTATCATGCGCAGAGTTGGTGGCGGTGCCGGTGGGCCCGGCTCACAGATTTTCAATATCGGAAAATCTAAAGCGACCCTATTCGATAAGAATACTAAGGTATCTGTAACTTTTTCGGACGTAGCTGGTCTGGAAGAAGCGAAGGAGGAAGTGATGGAGGTCGTTGATTTCTTGAAAAACCCAAAAAAATATACCTCTCTTGGAGGCAAAATCCCAAAGGGTGTACTTTTGGTAGGCCCTCCAGGTACCGGTAAAACACTTTTGGCGAAAGCCGTAGCAGGAGAAGCAGGTGTACCGTTCTTTTCTATTTCAGGTTCTGATTTTGTGGAGATGTTTGTCGGGGTTGGTGCTTCGAGAGTACGTGATTTATTTAAACAGGCAAGAGAAAAAGCGCCTTGTATTGTCTTTATTGATGAGATTGATGCGATAGGCCGGGCCAGGGGGCGTAATTCCTTCCAAGGAAACGATGAGCGTGAAAACACGCTGAATCAACTCCTAGTAGAAATGGATGGTTTCAGTACAGATAAAGGGGTTATTTTGATGGCTGCTACCAACCGTCACGATGTGTTGGATTCTGCTTTGATGCGCCCAGGGCGTTTTGATAGGCAAATCGGGATCGACCGCCCTGACTTGAAAGGACGTGAGGCGATTTTCAAAGTGCATCTGACCAATATTAAAACTGGCGATGAAATCAATCCACATGCCTTGGCTGAAATGACGCCTGGTTTTGCAGGGGCGGATATCGCCAATGTTTGCAATGAAGCCGCGCTCGTTGCTGCACGCCGCAATAAAAAAGCGGTTGATATGGACGATTTCAATCACGCCTTAGACCGTGTAATCGGTGGCTTGGAGAAGAAGAATAAACTGATTTCGCCTGAAGAGAAAAAAGTAATTGCTTATCACGAAGCGGGCCATGCGATATGTGGTTGGTTTTTAGAGCATGCCTCTCCGTTGGTGAAGGTGACGATTGTTCCTAGAGGGATTGGGACGCTGGGCTATGCACAATATCTGCCCAAAGAAGAATACATTACGACAACGGAGCAAATGCTCGATAGAATGTGTATGACATTGGGAGGACGTGCTGCCGAGAAGGTCTTCTTTGATAAGATTTCGACGGGTGCGCAGAGCGATTTGGATTATGTGACCAAAATGGGATACAGTATGATTTCTGTTTTTGGTATGAACGATAAAGTCGGTAATGTTTCTTTTTACGAACTGCAAAATCAGCAGCAATTCGCCAAACCTTACTCGGATGAGACAGCGAAATTGATTGATGATGAGGTTCGTAAATTAATCGAAGGACAGTATGAGCGGGCGAAAGCGCTACTCACGGACAAAAAACGAGAGGTGGAGCTATTGGCCAATCAATTGCTTGAAAAAGAGGTGCTATTGAAATCTGATGTAGAGCGTTTAGTTGGGCCGAGGCCATCTTATGTGAAAGTAGGGCTAAAGAGCAATAATTCGGAAGAAATCTCAATAGATACAGTGATAGAATAGATTTGGCTTTCAGCTTGAGTTATACTTTTCATAAAAGCTTAATCGGGGGTTAAATCCCGATTAAGCTTTCTTATTTTTGTTAAAATGATTGTAATGAAAATGCTTAAATATATCCTTTGTTTATTGCTTCTCTTCCCTGTTTTGTTGTCTGCGCAAAGCCGAGAGTTTAAGATTACATCAGAAACCGTATTTAAAGATAACGACGGAAATATCATCACCTTTGATGCCTTCAATAAATTGACTTCGGGGACTGGTTACGAGATGTCCCCAAAGTTTGATGATGCTGGCAAATTGATTGAAATCAAAATCATAAAGCCAGCAGTAGATGTTCAATATTTGCCGACTGCGACTAGTTCTAATGGCGGTTCTTTTCTAGAAACGCCTTCTTTTTCGGTCAGAGATTTATCTGGAAGAAGTTATACGCTTTCAGAACTTAGAGGTAAAATCGTGGTATTGAAATTCTGGTTTACTGCTTGCCCTCCTTGCATCAAAGAAATTCCTGAATTGAATCTTTTAGTGGATGCTTACAGAGGGGAAGAAGTCGTTTTTTTAGGAATGTCGACCGATGACGCCGCTAAAACGCAACGGTTTTTAAACCGTATTCCTTTCAAATATAATATCGTACCTAATTCAAAATCACTAGCAGACCAATTTCTTGTTTTTGGTTATCCGACGCATATCGTTATCGATAAAGCAGGGCGCACGATGGACGTTTTTGCCAGTAGTGGAACAGGTATTTATCAAAAATTGGACAAAGCTATTCGAAAGGCAATGTATGGCGACAATGCCGTAGATGAGGTTTCTTACAAAGATGTCATCAAAGATGATTTAGGCAATCGTATTCCTTTTGAAAACTTTATTTCAATGGCAAATTCAGGCTTTTATATCCCCGTTCGCCGAGTAGACCGACAGGGGATGGCTTATATTCTGATGAAGCGGATAGAGTGATGTGTTCATAGGTGTTTCACCATGATTTATCGGATTTTATGGAATCGTGGTTTTATATTGTTTAAATTTTGAATGAATTTACGTCGATGGATTAATTTCATTCCAAAATTATAACAATAT
>JAHDBO010000195.1 GCA_020630355.1 Saprospiraceae bacterium | reverse complement strand
AGGATACCTCTTTTGAGGTCTTGCAACATTATGAGGAT
Source organism: Saprospiraceae bacterium (assembly GCA_020630355.1). Lineage (GTDB taxonomy): Bacteria > Bacteroidota > Bacteroidia > Chitinophagales > Saprospiraceae > JAHDBJ01. The sequence continues at coordinate 4,345 of JAHDBO010000195.1, read as the reverse complement.
TTGCTGCAAGACGAGGCTTCGATTCGGGAATTGGTGGATTTGTTGGGCGAGATGGCAGATGAGGAAGTGGTGATGGAGGAGGAGACATTAGAAAAGACGATTGTACGAAAAGAGTGGATTGTGGATGAGCTGGCAAAAAGCGAGATTGTAGGTGTGCATGAGAGTCAAGATTTGAACAATTTAGTGAGTTCGGAAGTGGGTTTATTGAGTGATAGAGCGACGGAGGCTTTGTTTTTGAAAAAGTTTGTGGACAAGCAACTATTGACTTTCCGATATGAGGATAGGCGACTGGTGAACAGTCGGGATAATATCATGGAAATTCATCAAAAAGTGCGCAAGAAAGAAAAAGGACCTTTCATCGTTTTGGTGGATACGAGCGAGTCGATGATGGGGCGGCCCGAGACGATTGCTAAGGTCTTAACTTTGGGGATTTTGAAGATGGCAATCAAAGATAATCGTCGGGCTTTTTTGATTAATTTTTCTATTGGGATTCAGACGATTGATTTATATGATATTTATAATTCTCTAGAAGAGGTAGCCGCTTTTTTGAGAATGTCTTTTCGAGGCGGAACGGATGCCTCTTTAGCATTGGGGGAAGCCATTCGGCAATTGCGGAGTAATGATTACGAAGATGCTGATGTGTTGATGATTTCCGATTTTATCATGTATAAGATTGACCAAGAAGTGATGGATGACATTCGCTATTTTCAACAAAATAATGGGACAGAATTTCACAGTTTGACCCTCTCTGACGAAGCCAATAGCAATATTCTCCAACGCTTCGACACCAATTGGATTTATAATCCAAAACAAAAAGGAATCATTCGAGAATTGACCCGAGGCTTGGGTGTGATAGGGGAGCGGTACTAGTTATGAATGATGGATGATGATTGATGGGTGTTTTTTTGATGTTATTTAAAGGAAATTTTTCTGAACTAAATTTCTGTTATAGCTTGTCGAAAAAAAGCGATGACACCACAGGAAATCATGGAAATGCTCCACGCCGAGATAAAGGCTGAAAAAAATCTTGGTGCTGTAGCCAGTTATATCCCTGAGTTGGGAAAAGTGAACCCTGACTATTTTGGGATTTATTTGACCTCGATAGACGGTCAAAGGTTGTCGGCAGGCGACTGGGATGTCCCGTTTTCTATACAGAGTATTGCGAAGGTTTTGTCCTTGAGTTTTGCCTTCAATCTAAAAGGGGATGCAATATGGGAGCGAGTAGGGGTCGAACCATCGGGTAGTCCGTTCAATTCTCTCGTACAATTGGAATTCGAGTCTGGCATTCCACGCAATCCATTCATCAATGCTGGTGCGATAGTGATATGTGATATATTATGTAGTGAGTTGGAAAATCCGAAAGAAGAACTATTGTCATTCATCCGACGGGTGGCGAATAACCCAAATATCAATTACAATCCAATTATAGCGGCCTCCGAAGCCTCGGAAGGGTATCGCAATTTCGCTTTGATTAATTTTATCCGCTCATTTGGTAATATCCATAATGAGGTTGAGGAAGTGATTGATTTATACTTTCATCTTTCCTCTGTTATGATGACGTGTAAAGAATTGTCAGAGACTTTTTTGTTTTTGGCCAATGCAGGTATACAAGTTGATACTGGTGAGCGGATTCTGGGGGTCAGCATGACCAAGCGTATCAATGCCGTGATGCAGACCTGTGGCTTCTACGATGAGGCAGGCGAATTTGCTTTCCGAGTAGGTCTGCCTGGCAAGAGTGGGGTAGGAGGGGGCATCGCTGCCATCTTGCCCAATGACTATGCCATCGCTGTGTGGAGTCCTCGGCTCAACACCAAAGGCAATTCCTATCGAGGCATGAAGTTCCTAGAGCAGTTTACGACACTGACGGAGTTGAGTATATTTTGAAAAGTCAGATTTTAATTTTAAATTTGTCAAAAAATGACAAGTTTTTTTATGACAAAAAACAATATAACTTTTGGTGAACTGATAAGGCAGTTAAGAAAAGAAGCTGGTTTAACTTTAACCAAACTCGCTGCAAAGCTAGATTTGGATAGTGCTAATTTGAGTAAAATCGAAAATGGAAAACGGGATTTTGATAAAAAGAAACTTAGGCAATTGTCAGAATTATTTGAAGTGGATTTAAAGGAATTAGAAAAGGAGTTTTACAGTGATTTGATTGCAAAGAAGCTATATGAGAATGATTGTGGCGAGGAGGTATTGGTATTGGCAGAGCAGAAGATGATTTATTTGAAAAATAAGAACAAAGCAAGGATATGAAAGTAGCTACATTTTTTGCAGGAGCAGGAGGTTTGGATTTAGGGTTTGAGCAAGCAGGTTTTGACGTGATTTGGGCAAATGAATATGATAAAGAAATTTGGGAAACTTACGAAAAGAATCACCCTAATACGTACTTGGATAGACGGAGCATTACTCAAATTGAGGCTTCTGAGGTTCCAGACTGCGACGGTATCATTGGGGGACCGCCCTGCCAAAGTTGGAGCGAGGCGGGCGCACTTAGAGGGATTGATGATAAAAGAGGACAGCTTTTTTTCGACTTTATAAGAATGCTCAATGAGAAGCAGCCAAAGTTTTTTTTAGCAGAAAATGTTAGCGGTATGTTACTGCCTCGTCATGCTCTTGCTTTAGAGAATATAAAAAAAATGCTAAAAGAGGCAGGCACAGGTTATGAATTATCCTTCAAACTACTGAACGCATCGGATTACGATGTACCACAAGATAGAAAGCGTGTTTTTTTTATAGGTATAAGAAAAGATCTTGGGTTTACATTTCAATTTCCGTCTGAAACCTTGCCCAAAGTAGATTTACAAACAGCAATAGGGGATTTAGAAGGAAAGGCTATACCTGCTTTAGAAAAAAACTATTCAAATGTAGATAATTGTAAAATTCCGAATCATGAATATATGATTGGAGGCTTTTCGAGTATGTATATGTCCCGAAATAGGGTACGCTCTTGGGATGAGCAGTCTTTTACCATTCAAGCAGGTGGACGCCATGCCCCAATTCATCCGCAAGCTCCAAAAATGAAGTTTGTAGAACAGAATAAACGAATTTTTGTACCAGGGAAAGAGTCCTTATACAGAAGGTTGAGTGTTCGAGAGTGTGCTCGGATTCAAACCTTTCCTGATGATTTCATCTTTCATTACAAAAAAGTTGCTGCTGGCTACAAAATGATAGGCAATGCCGTTCCTGTTAATTTGGCGAAACACTTGGCGAAAAGTATATTTGAACAATTAAATCAGAATCCAGAAGACCGTATTCTGAAAAAGAAATCTGTTCAAACTACACTTTTTACATAATGAATATATTGGAAGCTTTTTATAATGTTGTCAAAGTTGCTTCGCTTGAAATCAAGACAGTGAAAGATGGTAATAATCGAGCAAATAATATGGGAGAAGGTCTGGAAGCCTTTATAAAAGATGCTTTTGCAGGGACTTTTGATATTAATGATAAAAACGAAAGGAACGATATTTTTAATCAAATCTATTCTTTTCAAGGTACAAAGCGTAATCCACCTGATTTGATGCTCAAAAGAGGGGCGGCTATTGAAGTAAAGAAGACAGAATCACTAACTACGGAATTACAACTGAATAGCTCTCATCCGAAACAGACTTTAAAATCCGATAGCCCGTTTATAACGGAGAAATGTCGGAAATGTGAAGATTGGTTAGAGAAAGATTTCATTTATGCAGTAGGACACACGCCTAAAGGGGGTTCAAGTTTGTCTTCTTTGTGGTTTGTATATGGAGATATTTATGCAGCAGCAGAATCAACTTATATTGATTTGAAAAACGAGTTGACAAAAAATATTGAGGAGATACCTGATATTGAATTTACGCCAACGAAAGAAATAGGGCGAATCAATGCTGTCGACCCCTTGAAAATCACAAATCTTAGAGTTAGAGGAATGTGGTTGCTAAAGCAGCCTTATGCGGTCTTTGATTATATTCATGATTATGATAGCAATGCTACTTTTCAGTGTTTTGCCATTATTCCTACAAATAAATATGATTCATTTTCAAAAAAGTCCATTTCTAAAATAGAGCAAGAACCATCAATTGTTATAAAGAATGTACGAGTAAATCATCCAGATAATCCAGTAGAATTAGTGGACTGCAAATACATTAGGTATAGGGTATAGAGTTTTACCAACTTCCACCACCGCCGCCGCCCATGCCGCCGCCGCTGAAGCCACCACCGCCACTTGCGCCACCACCAGAATTGGGGGCAGAGCTGAAAGCTGACTGCATTTGCTGGAAACCACCATCCAATTGATCGGCAAAATCACTGCCGCTGAAGCCATTGTTAGCGTGATAATGCCCATGATACCAATGAGGTGGTTCGGTCA